>DAIRFU010000471.1:0-5779 GCA_036794935.1 Kofleriaceae bacterium
CCACGCATCGCGAACCGCGCCCGCGTCGAGCGTGCCGCAGCCGATGTTGAGCCAGTCGCGCTTCGGCACGTTCCAGCCGTAGCCGCCCAGACCCTCGAACAGCACGAGCTCGGGCTCGCCGTCGTTGCCCAGGCGCGTCCGCGCGATCGCCTGTTCGTCGGCCTGTAGCTCGAGCTCCTGGACGCCGACCGCGCGGCGCGGCCGCTCGGGCGCGAGCATGCGCGCGACCGGGCAGTGCGTGCCGCCGGCGCCGACGAGATACTTCGCGCGCAGCTCGCCGATGCGCCACGTGCCGTCGTCCTCGCGGACGATGTCCTTGACGTTCGTCCCGAGGTGCAGCTCCGCCCCGCTCTCGTGGAGCAGCCAGTCGTCGAGCTCGTAGCGGCGGATGAACCAGCCGTGGCCGCGCACCGAGTACTGCTTGCCGCGGTAGTGGACGTGACACGTGTGCCACTCCCACAGCCCGCGCGGGTACTCGCGCGGCGCGCGCCCGATCACGTCCCAGAACGGCGGGGACAGCCAGCCGGCGCAGAGCTTGACGCGGGGGAACGCGGCGCGATCGACGATCGCCACCCGAGCCCCGGCCCGTGTCAGCGTCCGCGCGCAGGTGCTTCCGGCAGGCCCGCCTCCTACGATCAGCGCGTCGTACACGCCAACCTCGTACCACGAGTCGGTGCGCCCGCCCTCACCCGTTGCTCACGACGAAGATTCACGCCGCCGCCATCCGGATGGGGTCAGCGCGCCTGCTCGGCGAGCAGGCGCTCGAACCGGCGATCGGGCACGAGCCAGACGAGCGCGACCGAGACGTACATCGCGAGCGAGATCGCCGTGTGGACGAACGCGAGCGGGATCGCGGCGGCGTACACCACCGTCGACAGCTTGCCCTTGATGTCGCGGCCGAGCCCGCGGGCGAGCACCGACCCCGGCGGATGCCCGGCGAGCAGCGCGCGCGTGAGGATGTAGTACGCGATGCCGGCACCGAGCAGCACGACACCGAACGCGCCGACCGGTACCGGCGCGAAGTGGTTCTCGCCCATCCAGCCCATCACGAACGGGAACAACGATAGCCAGAACAGGAGGTGCATGTTCGCCCACAGCACGCCGCCGCTGACGCGCTCGACGGCGTGGAGCATGTTGTGGTGGTTGTTCCAGTAGATACCGACGAACACGAAGCTCAGCAGGTACGTCAGGAAGATCGGCAGTAGCGGCCGCAGCGCGGCGAGGTCGACCTCGTGCGGGACCTTCAGCTCCAGCACCATGATCGTGATGATGATCGCGAGCACGCCGTCGCTGAAGGCCTCGAGCCGTCCCTTGCTCATCGCACGAACGTGCCCTGCTGGCGCGACGCGAGGAAGTGCTTTCGCAGCTCGGGATCGCGCAGCCGGTGGGCCTTGGCCTCGACCTCGGCCTTCGCCTTGGCCTCGGCCGCACTGGCGGCCTGGGGCTTGCCGGCGGCGGCGAACACGCTGGCGCGCCAGCGGAACAGGTGCTCGACACCGTCGGTGCGTGTGTTGTCGAGCAGGTTGATCGCCTCGTCGCTCGCGGCGATCGCCTCGTCGTGGCGGCCGAGCCGCGACAGCGCGAGCGCCTGGAACGTGAGGCCGTAGATGATGCCGACCCGCATCGGCATCTTGCGCGCCCACTCGGTCGACGAGCGGGCCATCTCGAGCGCGGCCTGGGCCGGCTCGCCCGCGGCGAGGTGGGCGAGCGCGATGTACTGCAGCGCGCGGACTTCCTGGTAGCGCTCGCGGTTCTCGCTCGCGAGCGAGTGCCCCTTCTCGAACAGCTCGCGCGCCGCGCGCACGTCCCCGCGCGAGAGCTTGCACTGGCCGAACGACACGGCGGCGTCGGCGGCGGCCGACAGGTCGCCGGTCTGCTCGGCGACCTTGAGCGCGCGAGACAGATAGCTCTCGGCGCGATCGATGTCGCCGAGATCGGCATAGCACTGGCCGATGTTGCCGAGCTTGAGCGCGAGGCCGCTGCGCTCGCCGAGCGCCTGGTCGATCTTGAGCGCGCTCTTGTAATGCGCGAGCGCCTCCTCGTACTCGCCGAGCGCGGCGAACACGATGCCCATGTTGTTGAGCGCGCGCGCCTCGTGGCGGGCCATCCCGATCGCGCGGTAGATCACGAGCGCCTCGGCGTAGCTCTCGATCGACTGCTCCAGCTTGCCGATGTTCCACAGCGTCGTGCCGCGCTGGTTGAGGATCGTCGCGCGCGAGACGAGCACCGGCGTCGGGGGCGGACCGCCCTCGGTGCCGGCACTCGCCGTGTCGACGAGCGCGAGCGCCTGCTCGACGAGGCTCAGCGACTCCTCGGCGTTGCCGACGAGCCGCGCGATCGCCGCCTGGAGCCGGAGCGCCTCGGCCTCGCCGAGCAGATCCTTGGCCTCGCGGGCGAAGTCGAGCGCGGGCGCGACGGACCGTAGCGCTGCCGGTGCCTTGCCGACATCGATGTAGAACTGGGCGAGCGCGCAGTGCGTCGTCGCGAGCTTGCCGGGCTCGCCGAGCGCCTCGGCCTCCTTGCGCATCGCGTGGAGCTCTCGCAGCTGCTGGCTCCGCTTCGCGAGCCGGCGCAGGATCTCCTCGCGCAGCCGGTGCGCGGTGAACCGCCGCTCGTGATCGGTGGTCGGCAAGAGCTTGAGCGCGCGCGACAGCTGGCGGAACGCGTCGGCGTTGCCGCCGAGCTCGACCGCGTGGCCGGCGGCGCGCACGTAGCGGTCGGCGGCGGCGATGTCATCACCGGCGAGCTCGAGGTGGCGCGCGATCAGCGCGTCGTCCTGGCCGACCCGATAGTTCGCGGCCCCGGCGATGCGCGCGGCGACCGCGCGGTGCATCTGCACCCGCGTCTCGTGCGGAACCAGCCCGTACGCGACCGTCATCGTCATGTCGTTCTTGAACCGGTACTCGCCGTCGTGCGGCGACAGCAGGCCGCGGCGCACGAGATCGTCGAGCTCGAGGCGGACCGGGCGGCCGAGCAGGGCGGACAACGTCGCCGCCGACACGTGACGGCCCAGCACGCCGGCGTGGACGAGCGCGTCGCGCTCCTCGGCGGGCAGGCTATCGATCCGCGCGAGGATCAGGTCCTCGATCGTCGACGGCACGAGGATCGGCGCGTCGCGCTTGACCCAGCGGAGCATGCCCGGGTACTCGCCGTCGTCGGCGTCGGCGACCAGGATGCCCTGCTCGATCAGCGTATCGAGCAGCTCCTGGATGAAGAACGCGTTGCCGCCGGCTCGCGCCGCGATCTGCTCGACCAGCGCGTCGATATCGTGGCCCGGCACGAACCGCTCGGCGAGTAGCTCGCGACGCGCGGCATCCGGCAGCTCCTCGAGGTGCACGATCTCGGTGCCGAGCTCCTTCGCGATCTTGAGGATGCGCGGCTCGGGCCGCGAGGTCATCAGGCCGAAGATCGGGCGCGGCGTGCCGACCGCGAGCAGCGCGCCGAACAGCTCCTGGCTGTCCTGATCGGCCCAGTGAATGTCCTCGCCGACGAAGATCAGCGGCTTGTCGCCCTCGAGCCGCTGCTCGATGCGGAGCAGGATCTTCATCAGCGTCTGCCGCCGCGACTCGGCGTCGACCTCGGCACCGGGCGACTCGGAGCGCGCGCCGAGCAGCATCCCGAAGATCTGCAGCGCGGTGCGTGCCTCGCGCGAGCTCTCCTCGCCGGCGTAGATGAGGGGCAGGGCGCGCAGCAGGCGGCGCTCGACCTCGTGCGGCTCGGCATCCTCGGCGAGGCCGAGCACGTCGCGCGCGAGATCCGCGATCACCCCGTACGGCGTCATCGCGGTGCCGACGCGCGCGCCGGTGCGGACGACGACCGCCTCGCCCGGCGAGATGCTCTCGAGGAACGTGCGCACGAGCGTCCGCTTGCCGACGCCGGCGTCGCCGATGATCACGATCTGCCGCTTGCGCCGGGTGACGAGCACGTCGCGCCACGCGTCGCGCAGCGCCTTGAGCTCGAGGTCGCGGCCGTGCAGGCGCGCGGTGTGGCGGTGCTCGCTCAGCCGCTGCGAGCGCTCCTTGGGACCGCGCAGCCGGAACACGCGCGCCCGCTTGACGCCCGGATCGGTGTCCTCGTCGCTGTTCGTGTGGCGGCTGCCGGTGCCGCCGCCGGGCACCTCGTCGGGCAGGTCGATCGCCGGCAACGACTCGAAGTTCCACTCGGCGCGCGCGGCGCGGAACACCCGGCCGCCGACGAGGATCTCGGCGCCGCGTGCCTGGCGGGCGAGCTTGTGCGCGAACGCGGCGGTCGACTCCTCGATGTCGAACGCGAGCTCGCTCTTCTTGCGGCCCGGATCGCTCTTCTTGACCAGCGCGACGCCGCGCTGCACCGCGAGCGCGAGCCGCAGCTCGGGCTCGACATCCGACCCGATACCGTCGAGCGTGTCGACCAGCGCGAGCGCGAGCTTGATCGCGCGGCCGGCGTCATCCTCGCTCGCGATCGGCAGGCCGATGACGACGCGCAGCATCGCCTCGCCCGAGCCGGTCGCCGCCGCCGGATCGACGAGCGGCGCGTCCTTGGCGTCGAGGCGCGGGAAGTCGAGCAGCGCGTCGTGCTTGAACGCGACGTCGCGCGCGACCTTGTAGAACTCGTTGACGAGCCGCGCCGCGCCGGCTGCACCGAGCTTGCGCTCGAGTGCGGCGAGGCCGCGCAGGATGCCCTCGAGCACGTAGACGTACTTGCGCTCGCGCTGCTCGCGGGTCGATGCGCGGCTCGGCGTCGGTGTCTCGGCGCCGGTCTGATGCGTGATCGGCGCCTGCTGTGGCAGGCGCACCGGCCCGCTGAGGTCGACGAGCATCGGCTCGGGTTGCGACGCGTCCTCGGAGACCGACGGACCGCGGCCATCGCCCTCGACCACCGGGCGCGGCGCGACGACCCGCTGCTCCGGCGGCACGAGCGCGGCGAGCTGCGCGGCGAGCGAGCCGGAGTCGATCAGCGCGCCGGTCTTGCTGCCCCACTCGAGCTGGAACCGCGCGAGCTCGTGCTGGAGGTCGCGCGCGGTCTGGAACCGATCGGCACGGTGGAACGCGAGCGCCTTGAGGATGATCCGCTCGAGCGTCTCGGACAGCTCGGGCGCGAAGTCACGCGGCCGCGGGATCGCGCCGCTCTTGACCATCTCGAGCGCCTCCTTGCCCTTGCCGTGGAACAGCGGTCGCGCGCACACGAGCTCGAACAGCACGATGCCGGCGGCGAACACGTCGCTGCGGCAGTCGACCGGCTCGCCGCGCGCCTGCTCGGGAGACATGTACGCGAACTTGCCCTTGATGACGCCCTGCTCCTCGTGGACGTCGCGGGCGCGCGCGATGCCGAAGTCGACGATCTTCACGCCACCGTCCCAGGACAGCAGGATGTTCTGCGGCGAGATATCGCGGTGGACGATGCTGAGCGGCTGGCCGAACTCGTCGGTCTTGCGGTGCGCGTAGTCGAGGCCCTTCGCGAGCTGCTGGACGATGTACGCGGACAGGCCGTAGGGCAGGCGCACGCGCGCCTTCGCCGCCTCCTGCAACACGCGCAGGAGGTCCATGCCCTCGACGTACTCCATCGCGAGGAAGTACGTGTCGCCGACGGCGCCGAAGTCGAAGACCTGGATGATGTTCGGGTGGTTGAGGCCGAGCGCGATCTTGGCCTCGTCCACGAACATCGTGACGAACTGCCGGCTGCGCGCGTACGCCGTGTGGATCTTCTTGATGACGAGGGTCTTGTTGAGACCCTGCGCGACGCTCGTGCGCGCGAGATAGACCTCGGCCATACCGCCGGTGCCGATCTTGCGGATCAGCGT
>DAIRFU010000932.1:0-1681 GCA_036794935.1 Kofleriaceae bacterium
CTCGCGACGATCGCGGCGCTCCGGTGAAGGGTTTGTAAGCTGCACGCACATCATTACGCCTCGGGCCCGCGACATCCCGCGGCACTGGCCAACAAGCGGCGTATGATGGTCGACGGTGCGCGCTTGTGTGGTCGTGATCATGGTCGCCGGGTGCGGGCGTGTCGGCTTCGATGCGATCGAGGGCGGCGCGCCCGATGCCGGGGATGCGAGCGCCGACGTCGGGCCGCAGGCAAACCTCATCCTTCACTACACGTTCGACGATGATCCGAGTGACGGCGCCGACGACGCGGTCGGCGGCCACCCGGCCGCGTGCGACACGCTGTGCCCTCAGTCCGACCTCGGTCACCTCGACGGCGGGTTCCTGTTCAACGGCGCCGACGAGGCGCTCGTGATCGCCGACGCCCCGGATCTACGGCCGACATCGATCACGGTGGCCACCTGGCTGTTTGGCGTCACCTCGTCCGGTGGCACGATCGCCGCCAAGAGCTACGGCAACGGCGGGCGCGAGTCGTGGCAGCTGAGCGTCACGACGCAGGGGGCGCTCGAGATCTGCACCAGGACGGATGAGTCCACGCAGCGCTGCGACGCGATGGGGAACGTGCCGCCTGCCGAGTGGCACCACGTCGCGTACGTCCAGGACGGCAGCGTGCATCGCTCCTACCTCGACGGCATCCGGCTCCTCGAGGCGCCGGTCTCCCCGCGCTACGACGGCGGCTCGCTCACGATCGGCGTGGACCTCGACGGTGAGCAGGCCACCGGCTACCTGCGCGGCATCCTCGACGACCTCCGCATCTACGATGGGGCTCTGTCCGACGCCGAGATCGCCGGGCTCGCGGCCGATTAGAGGTACGCGGGGTCGCGGTACTCGCCGAGCTCGCTGCGGAACAGATCGCAGATCTCGCCCAGCGTCACGTTCTGCTTCACCGCATCGAAGATCGGCGGCATGACGTTCTGCTTGTCGTCGCGCAGCGCTGCCTTGACCGCGGCGAGCGCGCGCTCGACCGCCGCCTGGTCGCGACCGCTGCGGAACTGCTTCACGCGCTCGACCTGGGCGTGCTCGGTCTCGAGCTCGATCTTGAGCGTCGGGATGTGATCGCCTTCGCCCTCCGACGTGTACTTGTTGACGCCGACGATCGTGCGGCGGCCGCTGTCGACCTCGCGCTGGAACTCGAACGCGGCGCGCGCGATCTCGCGCTGCGGATAGCCTTCCTCGACCGCCTTCACGATGCCGCCCATCGCGTCGATCTTGTGGATGTACTCCCACGCGGCGGCCTCGACCTGATCGGTGAGCGTCTCGACGAAGTAGCTGCCGGCGAGCGGATCGACGACGTTGCCGACGCCGGTCTCCTCGTAGATGACCTGCTGCGTGCGCAGCGCGAGCTGGGCCGCATCCTCGGTCGGCAGCGCATAGGTCTCGTCGTAGCTGTTCGTGTGCAGCGACTGGGTGCCGCCGAGCACCGCGGCGAGTGCCTGCATCGTCGTCCGCACGACGTTGTTGAGCGGCTGTTGCGCCATCAGGGACACGCCGGCGGTCTGCGCGTGCGTGCGGAGCAGCCACGAGCGCGGGTTCTTCGCACCGAACCGCTCGCGCATGATCTTGGCCCACATGCGGCGACCGGCGCGGAACTTGGCGATCTCCTCGAAGAAGTCGTTGTGGATGTCCCAGAAGAACGAGAGGCGC
>DAIRFU010000472.1:0-4415 GCA_036794935.1 Kofleriaceae bacterium
GCGCAGGTCGACCGGAGGTACCTTCGGGATGCAGGTAACGGATGGCTCGCCGTCGAGATCGGTGAAGCGCTGGGCGACGAAACCCACTCCGCAGCGGCAGCCGGCATCCGTGGTGGTCGTCGCGCAATCGCCGCCCGTCCCGCAGTAGGTCGCCGCGCAGCGCTGCAGCGAGTCGAGCTTCGCGAGTTGCGCCTGATCGATCACCTGGCTCGTACACGCGGCGAGGGTCGGCTGCGAGCCGCGCACGACCATGCGGCCGTCGAGCGGCGCCTGGTAGTCGGGCTCGAACGTCGGATCGAAGGTCATCTCCTCGGGCGACACCCGCGTCGTGATGCGCGTGAGCGCCTGATACTTCACGCTCAGGTCGTCGATCAGCTTGACGCCATCATTGAGGTCACCCTCGTCCGCGCAGTCGGTCGCGTCGATCAGCGAGCCTGGACACTGGCACTGACTGTCGCTGCCGATGTTGCACCAGTCGTACTCGCCGAAGCAGCACGAATTGGTCGACAGCCCCGACGTCACCGGATAGCCGCGGTACTCGATCGCGAAGCCATCGCCGCCGGCCTCGTCGATCGTGCGCGCGAGCACCGACGGATAGTTCGTGCGGCCGATCGTGTCGCGCGCGATCCGCGTCGGGCTGATGGTCACGACCGGGTGGCCCATCGGCCGGAACGGCTTCTCGCTGTAGATGAACGACGTCACCGTCAGGTGCGGCTCGGCGGCGACCGCGGTCAGGATCAGCGGCACCATCGGGAACGCCGCGCGATAGCGCATGCGCAGCGGCTTGATCGCCTTGACGCCGGCGCCCGGCACCAGCTTCGCGGCGACGAACACCATGTTCGCCTGGACGTACGACTCCATGTAGATCGACGTCGTCTCGTTGACGATGAAGCCGTTGTCACGCAGCCACTGGGTCGCCGCCGTCGCCTCGCTCGCGCGGAACGTGACGGTCTGGTAATCGCCGACGACCTGCTCGTCGATCACCGTGACCGGCGGCTGATCGCCGGGCGCCGCGCCGGCATCCGCGAAGCCACCGCCCTGGTCGGCGCCGGCACCCTCGTCGTAGCCACCGCGACCGCCGCACGAGACCGGATCGTTGTACGCGCACGTCCACTCCGAGATCGGGCAGATGTTCTCGGTCGTGATCGTGACATCGGGTGCCGTCCCGCGGTCGAGCAGACCGAACGCCGAGATCGGCGAGATCGCGAGCTCGGGCACCTCGGGTACCGGCACGATCCACGCGAACTGCGACGGATCGCCGGCGTAGCGGATGAGCACGTGCGCGGTGACCCAGCCTGGCTCGACCTCGAAGATGATCTGCTCGGCGCTCTGGCTTACCGCGTAATCGCCCTCGGTCACCGCCGGCGGCGACAGACACCCACAGGCCTGCGCGACCCGCGCCTGCGTGGTCAGGACGGCGGTGGTGGTGACGAGGGCCAGAGCGGCGGCGAGCGCGTGACGGCAATCCCGCATGACGTCCGCATTACCAAGCGCCGCGCCAGACCTACGTCTGCAAATCCAGCGCGTTAGCGCTGGCGCTTTCAGAATCCCGTGACCGGACCGCGACAGCAGCGTCAGAGATCCATGGCCCACACGTGCTCGCGCCGCGCGCGCGAGCCAGCGAACGCGGCGTGGCCCGGTTCCTGCTGAGAGCGTGTCGCGATGACAACCTCGGCCGTGGTCCGCACGACAACACGTCGTCGCCACGACAACTCGCTCGCCGTACTCGTCGAGCTCGCGGCGGATCTGACCGCTCACCTGGCGGCGGCGGATCGCTCCCAACGCCTCGTCGACATCGTGCAGCGCGCACTGCGCTGTGATTCCGCCGCATTGCTTCGCCTCGACGGCGATGCGCTCGTACCGGTCGCCGCGTACGGGCTCGTACCGGAGCTGATGAGCCAGCGGTTCGTGATCGCCGAGCACCCGCGATTCGCGCACATCCTGCGGCGCCGAGACGTGGTCCGGTTCGACGATGCCTCGCTGCCCGATCCGTTCGACGGGCTGCTCGCGACCGGCCAGCCGCTCAGCCGCATCCACGGCTGCATCGGCGCGCCGCTCGTGATCGCGGGGGAGATCGACGGCCTGCTCGCCATCGACTCGCTCGAGCCAGGGGCACTCGATGACGTCGACGATCTGATGATCTCCGGGCTCGCGACGATCGCGGCCGCGGGGCTGCGCACGACCCGCCTCATCGACGCTCTCGAGAAGCAGGCGAGCCAGTCCGAGCAGCTCGTCCGCCAGCTCGCACGCGATGGCGAGAACCGCGCCGGCCACATCCTCTACCAGAGCGCTCCGATGCGGGTGGTGTGTCAGGAGGCCGAGCTCGCGGCTCGCTGCGATCTCGCGGTCCTGATCACCGGCGAGACCGGCACCGGCAAGGAAGTGGTCGCGCGCGCGATCCACGCGCGCAGCGCACGCGCTGACCGACCGCTGATCTACATCAACTGCGCGGCGCTGCCGGAGTCGGTGGCCGAGAGCGAGCTGTTCGGCCACGTGCGCGGCGCGTTCACCGGCGCGATCGACAACCGGGCCGGCAAGTTCGAGGTCGCCGATCGCGGCACGCTGTTTCTCGACGAGATCGGCGAGCTACCGCTGTCGATCCAGGCCAAGTTGCTGCGCGCGCTGCAGACCGGCGAGATCCAGCGGGTCGGCACCGATCAGGTGCTGCGCGTCGACGTGCGCATCATCGCGGCGACCAACCGTGATCTCGACGCCGAGGTCGCTGCCGGCCGGTTCCGTCCGGACCTGTTCCACCGGCTGAGCGTGTATCCGATCCACGTGCCGCCGCTGCGCGAGCGCCCCGACGACGTGATCCTGCTCGCGGGGTACTTCCTCGATGAGGCGCGGATCCGGCTCGGGCTCGGTCCGGTGAGGCTGACGAGCGAGGCGCGCATGCTGCTCGCCGCGCACGACTGGCCGGGCAACGTGCGCGAGCTCGAGCACACGATCCTGCGGACCGCGCTGCGTGCGTCCGGAGGCCGGCGGCGCGAGATGGTCGTGATCGATCCGGCGGCGCTCGAGCTCGCCCGCGCGACGCGCACGTCACCGGCCACGGCGAGTCCTGCGCCCGACGATGGGCTGCCACTGGACCGCGCGGTCGAGGACCTCAAGCGGCGGCGCATCGTCGATGCACTCGCGCGCTGCGAGGGTAACTGGGCACGTGCGGCGCGGCAACTCGGCCTCGATCGCGGCAACCTGCATCGCATGGCAAAGCGGCTCGGCATGCGTGCGTAGCGGCCGCGCAGCCGGTGCATGCCGCGAACGCCACGAACGCGAGTCCTGCGCGTTTTGGCACGGCATCGCACTTGCTGAGTGCCCACGTGGAGCCAAAGGAGGCCCACCCGATGCGTGTACGACCGATGTTGTTCGCCTTGATCCTCGCGGCCGGCTGCTCGAAGTCCGAGGCCGCGCCCGACCCCGACGAGTCCCTGGACCTGAGTGGTGCGACGCAGGCGGCAGCGACGCCGGCCGCACCCGATGTCGACAAGGGCAAGGAGATCTTCGCGCAGCGCTGCGTGCCCTGCCACGGCTCGACCGGTCACGGCGACGGGCCCGCATCCGCGAGCCTCGATCCGAAGCCGCGCCAGTTCGCGGACCCGGCGTGGCAGACCCAGGTCACCGACGAGTACATCGAGAAGATCATCAAGATGGGCGGCGCGGCCGTCGGCAAGAGCGCCGCGATGCCCGCCAACCCCGACCTCAATGACCCCGCCGCCGTCGCCGGCCTGCGCACCGTCGTGCGCGGCTTCAAGGCGAACTGAGAGAGCACGTCATGCGTACCCTCCTCCTCCTGATCCTCGCGCTCGCCGCCTGCAGCAGGGCCCAGAGCGCCGACAAGAACAAGCATGGTGCCGGGCTCAGCAACCTGATGAAGGCGCGCAACCTCAACGCGGCCGACGTCAAGGCCGCGCTCGCCACCTACACGCCGAGCGGCCGCCACGACGAGTACCTCGTGTTCGCGTCGGGTGGCCACTCCGGCCACATGGTCGTGATCGGCGTGCCCAGCATGCGCATCCTCAAGTACATCGGCGTGTTCACGCCGGAGCCGTGGCAAGGTTGGGGCTTCGACGACGCGTCGAAGTCGGTACTCGCCCAGGGCAGGCGCAACGGCAAGGATCTGACGTGGGCCGACACGCATCACCCGGCGCTCAGCGAGACCGCGGGTGACTACGACGGCCAGTACCTGTTCATCGCGGACAAGGCGAACGCACGCGTCGCGGTGATCGACCTGCGCGACTTCATGACGAAGCAGATCGTGTCGAGCGATCTGATCGCGTCCGACCACGGCGGCACGTTCGTCACGCCGAACACGGACTACGTGATCGAGTCGACGCAGTACCCGACACCACTCGGCGGTGTGTATGCCGATCCGAAGGAGATCAAGGAGAAGTACCGCGGCGCCGCGATCTTCTGGA
>DAIRFU010000472.1:4425-5771 GCA_036794935.1 Kofleriaceae bacterium
GAAGTTCGACCGCAAGCGGGGCCGCATCGACAAGGACGCGTCCTGGGCGATCGAGCTGCCGCCGTACGCGCAGGACCTCTCCGACGCGGGCAAGCTCGTGTCCGACGGCTACGCGTTCATCAACTCGATCAACACCGAGCTGGCGTACGGCGGCAACGCCGAGGGCAACCCGCCGATGGAGTCGGGCTACTCGCAAAACGACATGGACTACCTCCACATCATCAACTGGAGGAAGGCCGAGCAGCTCGTCGCCCAGGGCAAGGCCACCAAGATCGGCGACATGCGCGTGCTCTCGCTCGCCACCGCGGCGGCGGAGAACGTGCTCGTGTTCGCCCCCGAGCCGAAGAGCCCGCACGGCGTGGATGTCACGCCCGACGGCAAGGACATCGTGATCGGCGGCAAGCTCGACACGCACACGACCGTCTACAGCTTCGAGAAGATCAAGGCGCTGATCGACAAGGGCCAGTTCGCGAGCAAGGACGTGTACGGGGTCAACGTGCTCGACTTCAAGTCGACGATCCGTGGCCAGGTCGAGGTCGGCCTCGGCCCGCTGCACACGCAGTTCGACGGCAACGGCTTCGCGTACACCTCGCTGTTCATCGAGAGCGGTGTCGCGAAGTGGTCCCTCCGGGACCTCAAGCTCGTCGAGAAGCTGCCGACGCACTACAACATCGGCCACCTCGTGACCGCCGAGGGTGACACCGTCAGCCCCGACGGCGGGTACCTGATCGCGATGAACAAGTGGGCGATCGATCGCTACACGAAGGTCGGCCCGCTGCTGCCGCAGAACTTCCAGCTCGTCGATCTGTCGGGCGAGAAGATGCAGTTGCTCTACGACCTGCCGATCCCGCTCGGCGAGCCGCACTACGCGCAGATGATCAAGGCGGACAAGATCAAGCCGATCGACGTCTACCCGCCGGGCCAGGATCCGCTCACGGGCGAGAGGTCACCGAACGCGGTCGAAGGTGGCAAGGAGCGCATCGAGAGGCGTCCCGATGGCGTGCACGTCTACATGAGCGCGATCCGCAGCCACTTCACGCCGGACATCATCCGGGTCAAGGAGGGCGAGACGGTGCACGTGCACCTCACGAACCTCGAGCAGGCGTACGACGCCACGCACGGGTTCGCGATCGAGGCCTACAACATCAACCTCAGCCTCGAGCCGGGCGAGTCGGAGGACGTCACGTTCGTCGCCGACCGGGCGGGCACGTTCCCGCTGTACTGCACCGAGTTCTGCTCCGCACTGCACCTCGAGATGGCCGGGTACCTCCTCGTCGAGCCCAAGTAGCCATGCGCCACCTCGTCCTCGCCGCGGCCCTCGCCGAGTGCCACGTCGCCGAAGGCGG
>DAIRFU010000473.1:0-5767 GCA_036794935.1 Kofleriaceae bacterium
CGGTGGAAGCTCGCCGATTTCGGCATCGCGCGCATGCCGGACTCGGACCTGACCCAGGTCGGCATCTTCATGGGCACGCCCGGCTACTCGCCGCCCGAGGCGATCCGCGAGGGCCGCTAGACGCCGCAGGCCGACGTGTTCGCGTGGGGCGCCGTGTTCTACGAGCTGCTCTCGGGACGCATCCCGTACGAGGGCCCCGACACCAAGACGACGAACGGCTACGTCGTGCAGGGCAACGCGCCACCGCCGTCGCGCCACGATCCGTCGATCCCGGAGCCGCTGTCGACGGTCGCGATGACCGCGCTGCAGCCGAGTGACAAGCAGCGCTTCCGCGACGCCTCCGAGGCCGAGCAGGCGCTGCGCGAGGCGTGGGAGCGCTGCCTGACCCAGGGCCTCGTCCATCCCGCGGTGCTCGCGATGGACGAGCTCTCGCACGACAAGGCGCCGACGCGCATGCACGAGCCGCGCGGTGTGCGCCCGGCCGCGATCGCGGCGATGTCGCTCGGCGACTCGAGCGAGCTGACCGCCGTCGGGGATACGCCTGGCAAGCCGAGCAAGCCATCGCCGTTCGTGATCGAGAGCAGCAAGGGCCGTCCCGGCGACGACGATCCGACGAAGCTGATGGTGCGCGACGACGGCAAGGGCAAGCCCGACGCGACCGTGCGCGGCCTCGGCCCGGGCAGCAAGCCGAGTGTCGAGATCAAGTCGGGCTCGCGTGCCGCGATCGAGAGTGCCGCCGACACCAAGGCCGATCCATCGATCGCCCGGGCGGTCGGTCGTGCGCATCGCGGCAGCCGCATCGCCGTCATCCTGCTCGTCGCCCTGCTCGTCGCGGCCGCGGCCGCCGGCGGCCTCTACTTCGGCGGCATGCTCGGCTAGGCTGCAGGTTCGCCAAGCAGCGTCGCGACGTCGTCCGCGCAGCCCCGGCACAGCGTGAAGCCGGCGCCGCCGTGGCCGTAGTTGTGGATGACGCGCGGGTCGCGCGTGTCGCGCTCGAGCCGGACCGCGGCGCGATACGGCCGGAGTCCGACGCGGACCGTGCGCACCGCGCCGGCCGCGATGCCGAGGCGCTCGGCGTGAGCGAGCACGCGCGCCGTGATCTCCGGATCGATCGCGGGCTCGGCGCCGGGCGGGAACGGGAGCGAGCAGCCGCCCAGCACGATCTCGCCGCGACGCGGGATGACATAGAAGATGTGATCGGGATCGCGATCGTCGGTGATGGTCGTCGCGAGATCGACATCGCCGGGCTCGGCGATCGCGATCTGGCCGAGCAGGGGGAACACGAGATCGTCGCCGACCAGCTCGCGTGCGCCGAGGCCGGTGCAGTTGACGATCACCTCGCCGCGCTCGGCGGCCAGATCGGTGACGGCGCGCTCCTCGATCGGCTCGCGCAGGCATGACTCGAGCCACGCCAGGAACAGCGCCGGCTCCGCGCGCGGCGCGACGAACCGCCAGCCGTGCGGTGCGCCGGTGACCGGCGCCGGCACGTGCTCGACCGTGATGTGCTCGGCGTCGAGCGCGTCGCCCTCCATCGTCGGCGTGGCGGCCCACCACGGGCGCGTGCTCCCGTCGTCGCCGAGGATCTCGTAGCCGGTCAGCACGTCGACGCCGGCCGCGGGGACCTCGCGCGCGACCTGCTCGAGCCAGCGCCGCGTCCGCAGCGCCCAGCGCGGCACCTTCTCGGCCGGCCCGACCCGATACGGAAACCACACCGCCCCGGCGACCGACGAGGTGGTCGCGGCCAGCCGCGCGGCGGCGACGACGCGCACGCGGTGACCACGCTGCTCGAGCGTGAGTGCCGTGGTCAGCCCGATGACCCCGGCGCCGACGACCGTGATGTCCATCTGCGAAGCATACGGCGGGTGGACGGGGTGGCTACATTGCGCGAGGCGAGTTGATGAGCGTACGCTCGTTGCTGCAGCTCAAAGGGGGAGTCATGAACAAGCGCTCTATCGTCGGGATCATCCTGCTGACGTTCATCACGTTCGGCATCTACAGCATTGTCTGGTTCGTCAAGACCAAGAACGAGATGGTGAGGCAGGGCGCAGACATCCCGACTGCCTGGCTCATGATCGTTCCGATCGCGAGCATCTGGTGGATGTGGAAGTGGGCCGGCGGCGTCGAGCATGTGACGCGCGGCAAGCAGCCCCAGAGCATCGCGTTCATCCTGATCTTCCTGCTCAGCATCATCGGCATGGCGGTCTGTCAGTCGAGCCTCAACCGAGCCGTCGACGAGGGCTTGCCGGGCCAGCTGCCACGGGCGCGCGTCGCCTGATCCGCGCCTCGCGCGCCGAGCCGCACGTGCGATGATCGCCCGGTGAAACCGCTCGGCGAACATGCGCGGCTCGCCCGCGCGTTCGAGGTGCCGCCGACGAACAAGTCGCTCGTGGCGCTCACCACCGGCGGGGCGGCGCTCGTCGGGCTCGTCGCCCCGGTGGCGCTGCTCGTTGCGGGTGGGATTGCCGCCGGTGCCGGTGGGCTCGCGGTCGGTGATCGCCGTGCGGTGCGGCGCGGGCTACGCGAGGTCGAGGCGTGGGGCTTCCCGGTGGTGGGCTATCGCGGCTGGCGGCTCGCCGAGACGCCGACGTTCGACATCGAGCTCGCGCGCGAGGTCGATCTCGACGTGCTCGCGAGCTCGGCGCGCGCGGTCGACAGCTCGCTCGTGCTCGAGCGCACCGGCGAGCGGACGTTTCGCGTGGTCAGCCGCCGCGTCGCGCTGCCGGCACCGCGCAAGGATGGCCCGGTCGTCCTCGTCGGCGATCGGCAGCTGCTGGCCGAGCTCCACGCGCGCGTGCTCGCCCCGCTGCACGCCGACGTCGGCATCCGGGTCATGCGCATGGGCGACGCCGCGAGCCTGCCCGACGCGCCGGCGAGTGTCCCGCCGGCCGACGATCCGCGTGGCGGCACGGGGGCGGGAGCCTTCCGCGAGCAGGCGATGGCGGCGCCGCCCGCGCTGCAAGCGCTCGTGCAGGTCGGCGGCGGCCGCGAGTTGCCCCACGAAGCGCGCGAGGTCGCGAATCGTGCCGAGCGCGTCGTGTACGCGGTCGGCTCGGCTCCGCACGGGGGCGGCACCGTGATCGCGTTCACGCTCGGCGGCGTGTCGACGGGAGCCGGCTGGTTCGGCCTGCCCGGGATGGCGGTCGGCGCGACCGCGGGACTGCTCGGTGGGATCGCTGCGGCGATCCAGGGCAACCGGCGTAACGCCCGGCGTATCGCTGCCTCGGTCCTCGGCCAGGGCTTCCCGATCGAGGGATACGACGACTGGTTGATCAGTGGTCGGCCGATCTTCGACATCGAGCTCCGCTCGGCGATCGAGCGCGGCTGGCTCGACACGCGTCTCGCACGCCTGCCGCGCGCGTGGAGCGTCAGCGCGAACGCGGAGGTGTCCTGGATCGAGGAAATCCAGTGGCTCGACGAGCGGCGCGTGCGCATCGAGACCCGGCCGACGCTGATCGAGCCCGCGAGTCGTGTCCCGCCGTTCTATGGCGGCTCCCACCCGATGTTCCAGACGTTCGTCACCGAGGTCGTCGCGCCGCTGCACGCGCATGCCGGGATCACCGCGATCCGCATGGGCGGCTATCTCACGCGACGCGTGTAGCGCGATGCGCCCGGTTGGGGCACGCCCCGACTCGGTGCTATGACTGGCGCCGCGTGGATGTCCTGACGATCGTGCTCCTGTCGCTGGCGAGCTTCGGCGCGGGCATCGTCGACGCGATCGCAGGCGGCGGTGGGCTCATCACGGTGCCCGCGCTGCTCGCGGCCGGGCTGCCACCGCACCAGGCGCTCGCGACGAACAAGGGGCAGAGCGTGTGGGGCTCGGCGACCGCGCTCGCCACGTTCTGGCGGGCAGGGCGGGTGGACCGCGTGCAGGCCGCGTTCGCGTTCCCGCTGGGGTTCGTCGGCGCGCTCGCCGGCGTCACCGCGGTGATCGCGATCGACAAGGAGGCGCTCGAGCCGATCGTGATCGCGATGCTGATCGGCGCGGCGGTGCTGCTCGTGATCAAGAAGCCGGTGCGCGACCAGGACGCGGCGCGTCCGCGGTGGTGGATCGCGGCGCTGCTCGCGCTGCTCGTCGGCGGCTACGACGGGTTCTTCGGCCCGGGCACCGGCACGTTCTTGATCGTCGGCTTCGTCGTGCTGTGCGGGCGCAGCCTCGTCCACGCGAGCGCCGACGCGAAGGTCGTCAACTTCGCCTCGAACCTGGCCTCGCTCGCCGTGTTCGCGCGCAGCGGCCTGGTCGTCTGGCAGGTCGCGCTGCCGATGGCGGCCGGCCAGTTGCTCGGCGCGTTCATCGGCGCTCACCTCGCGATGCGCGGCGGCGAGCGGATCGTGCGTGGGGTCGTGCTGTGCGTCTCGGGCGCGCTCATCATCACGCTCGTTCACGACGTTATTTAGTATGGTCGCGCGCATGCGCAGTGCGAGCCTCGTGTTCTTCCTCCTGGTGACGGCGTGCAAGGACAAGCCGAAGGCCACGCCGGCACCCGCGCCGGCGCCCCAGCATGCTGCCGCCGCCACACCGGAGGCCGCCACGCCCGCGCCGGTCGCCAAGCCCGCCGAGGCGGCGCCCGCGCCGGCGATCGAACCGGCCGGCGGCTTCACGACGGCGGCCCAGTACGAGGACAAGGCCGTCGATCTCGTCGACAAGCTGACCGCGGTGTTAGCCGCGGCGGGGACGAACTGCGACAAGCTCGCCGACAACCTCGAGGTGTTCCTCGACGAGAACCGGGCCGCATTCGCCGGGACCGATGCGTTCGAGGCGGCGAACCCGACCGCGCAGGCCAACCTCCAGACCAAGATGCAGGACAAGGCGCATCAGTTCCTCACGACCGCGAACGCGTCGATGCAGGCGTGCAAGACGAACGCGCGCGTCACGGCGGCGCTGGCGAAGCTGCCCGACTGAACGACGACGGTCGCCCCGGCCGCGATGGGCGCTCCACCGATCGGCGGATCAGCTGACCGGCGCGAGGCCCTTGGCGGCTCGCAGATCGCGGACGAGCTGAGCCTGGCCATCGGCGTGGTAGCTCGAGCGCACGAGTGGTCCCGAAACGACGTGCGTGATGCCCGCGGCAAGCGCGAACTGCTCGAGCTCGGCGAACTCGGTCGGGTGCACGTACCGATCGATCGGCAGGTGCTGCTTGCTCGGCGCGAGGTACTGGCCGAGCGTGAGGATGTCGACGCCGAGCCCGGCGAGCTCGCGGATCACGGCGTGGACCTCGTCGATGGTCTCGCCGAGGCCGAGCATCAGGCCCGTCTTGGTGACCGCGCCGCGTTTGCGCGCGTGCTCGAGGATCGTGTAGCTGCGCGGGTAGCTCGCCTGAACGCGGACCTGGCGCGACAGCCGCGGCACCGTCTCGAGGTTGTGCGCGAACACGTCCGGATCGGCGGCGAGCACGATGTCGACCAGCTCGGTCTTGCCCTTGAAGTCGCCGGCGAGTACCTCGAGCGTCATCTTCGGGCATGCCTCCTTGACGAGGCGGATCGTCTCGGCCCAGTGCGCGGCGCCGAAGTCCGCGAGGTCGTCGCGGTCGACGCACGTGATCACGGTGTGCTCGAGCTCGAGGCGGCCGAGCATCTCGGCGACGCGGCGCGGCTCGTCGGGATCGGGCGGCAGCGGCCGGCCGGTCGTGACGTCGCAGAACCGGCACGAGCGCGTGCAGATGTCGCCGAGGATCATGATCGTGAGGGCGCGGCGCGTCCAGCACTCGCCGATGTTCGGGCAGCTCGCGCTCTCGCACACGGTGTGGAGCTTCAGCTCGCGCACCATGTT
>DAIRFU010000474.1:0-5763 GCA_036794935.1 Kofleriaceae bacterium
TCCGCGATGTCGAGCATCGGGCTCTCGGGGACGCGCACGTCGGTGTTCCAGTAGGCCACCGCGGCCGGCTGGCCGTCGCGTGTCCACTCGCCCAGCTCCTCGGCAACCGCATCGAGTTGATACGGCGATGCGTCCGAGGTCGTCGGCGTGTACTTGTGGTCCTCGAACTCGACGCACAGGCGCAGCGCGGGATCCGGGTACTTGCACGCGAGCGCCACGGACATCGCGTCGGCGGCCGGATCGACGCCCACACCGCCGGCATCGGGCTGGGACTCGATCCCGTGCTCGAAGCCGCAGCCGGCGACCACCGCCATCGCGAGCAAGATCCTCACGTCCGTCATCGACTGCAAGCGTGGTGCCGTGGCTAACACCTCGATCCGACGTTCATTCAGCCGCGCACGCGGTGAAGCTTCTCCCCGCGCGCTGGGACCGCGCCCCCCTACCGCAGGTGGTCGGGGTTCTTCGTGTAGTGGTACGCGAGCTGGTCGTCGCCATAGCGATGCGCGCGACCGACGCAGCACGCGTCACGCGCCGCGAGCCAGTCGCGCCAGGTCCCCTGCGCCTCACGCGCGCGTTCGAACGCGGCCGGGCAGCGCTCGCCACAGTCGCAGAGGGCCGGCGGCAACATGCGGGTGACCGGCGTGCCCGCGGCGAGCACGATCGCGCGGAGCCCGATCCACGGTCCGTACGTCGGATGGATCACGAGCCGGGTCGGCGCGGCGCGCGGCGAGAAAGTGCGGCCACAGCGCGCGCGTGTTGCCGACCAGCCAGCCGCACGGACGCTCCGGATCGGCGAGCGCCTCGATCGCGAGCTCGCGCGCGACCGCGTGCGCGTCGAACGGATGCACGATGTCGAAGCCGGCCTCGGCGAGCAGCGCGATCAAGTCCACGCGCCGATGATGCCACCCCCGCGCGATCGTGGCACGGTGTCGCCGTGCCCGCGCGCCTCCATCGCGAGCTGATCGGATCGAACGCGGCCCGCTGGCTCGTGCTCACGCACGGCATCTACGGCTCGGGCGCGAACTGGCGCACGATCGCGCGCAAGCTTCACGCGCAGCGGCCCGACTGGGGCGTCGCGCTCGTCGATCTGCGCCAGCACGGCCGCTCCGAGCCCGGCGAGTCGCCACACACCGTCGCCGCGTGCGCCGCCGACGTGCGCGCCCTCTTCGACGAGCTACCCGGCATCGAGGCGATCGCCGGCCACAGCTTCGGCGGCAAGGTCATGCTCCAGACCCGCGCGCTCGCACCACCGACGCTGCGCCAGACCTGGATGTTCGACGCGAGCCCGAGCCCGCGCCCCGGCGCCGAGGCCGATCCCGATAACTCGGTCAACCAGGTGCTGCTGCTGATGGAGCGCCTGCCCAGGACCTGGGCACGGCGCGACGACTTCATCGCCGCGGTCACCGCGGAGGGCCATGCGCTGTCGTTCGCGCAGTGGCTTGCGATGAACGTGGTGCCCGATGACGCGGGCACCTTCTCGCTGCGCCTCGATCTCGCCGCCGTGCGCGCGATGCTGCGCGACTACTACGCGCAGGATCTGTGGTCGATCGCGCTCGATCCGGCGCTGCCGGGGGAGCTGCACGTCGTGATCGCCGACCGCTCCAGGGTCCTCGGCGCCGCCGATCGCGAACGGCTGGCCGCCGCGCCGCCCCACGTCCACGTCCATCGCGTCGAGGCCGGCCACTGGCTGCACATCGAGGCGGCCGCCAACGTCGTGGCGCTCCTGGCCTCGGGTCTGCCAACTCCGTTGTCCTGAAAGCGCGGCAAGTCAGGTGCTTGGGCCGTGACGGAACTGGCCCGGTTCCGGCACTAACGCACGGACCCGTGGCTGGCGCTGTCGACGATTGTCTCCAGGTACCTGACCGCGTTCGCGGCAGGGCCAGCCTCGCAACCGGCACCGGGTCGCGCTGTCGCGCTGTCATGGCCGCGCGACCGATCACCACGCTCGTCGCCGCCGTCGTGATGCTCGCCTGCCCTCCGCCGGCCGCCGCGCAGTCCGTCGCGATGATCGAGGCGCGGCCATCGCTGAGCTGGCACGCGCCCGCCGGCTGCCCCGACGCGGCAGGCTTGCGCGCGCGGGTCGAGCGGCGCCTCGACCGCTCGCTCGACGACGTCGCCGTCCCGATCGACATCGACGTCGCGTTCGTGCCGGCGCGCCGGCGTGGGGCCGTCCCGGGCAGCTACGTCGCGCGTGTCGATCTGCGTGGCGTGACCGTCGCGAACGAGGTGCGCACCCTGACGAGTCGGCGCTGCAGCGACCTCGCCGATGCCGTCGCGGTGATCGTCGCGCGCGTGGCCGGCGACGTGATCGCCCGCCGGCGCGTCGCGGTGCGCGACGAGGACGCGCCGGCGGTCACCGCAGCCCGCGTCGCCACGCGCCCGTCAGCGCCGCCCCCGCCACGCACCTGGAGCCTCGGTGCCCGGATCTCCGGCGTCAGCGGCATCGGCGTCATCCCCAAGGTCGGTCTCGCCGCCGAGCTCGCGATCACGCTGCGCCGCAAAAACACGCTCGCCGAGCTCGCGGCCACGCGCTGGGTGACCAGCGCCGCGCAGTTCCACGACGGTGCGCCCGCGAAGGTCGATGTCGATCTCGATGTCGCCTCCGCGCGGTACGGCTGGCGGCCCGCGCTGCTACCGCTACGCGCGTGGGCGACGGTCGAGGTCGGCAAGATGGATGGCAACAACCTCCGGCTGCCCAGCCAGCAGCTCGAGTCGGGCCGCTGGGTCGCCGCCGGCGGCGGGTTCGGGGTCGCGTGGCAGATGAACGGCTGGGTCCGCCTGCTCGGCTCCACCGAGACCATGCTCGCGATCGACCGCGTGCGGTTCACGATGGGCGACGGCCTCGTCGTCTATGCGCCGTCGCCGATGTCGTTTCGCGCGAGCGTCGGCCTCGAGGTGGGCTGGCAATGAAGCGCGGCGGTGACGGATCGGCCGCCTTGCCGACACCAATCGTCCAGATGCCCGCCATGCCCGCGCTCGCGCATGCGCTGCACGACGAGGTCGCCATTCCGACGTTCGACGAAGTCTACGCCGCGCACTTCGGCTTCGTGTGGCGCGTGTTGCGTACCTTCGGGGTCCCCGAGCCGGGACTCGAGGATGCCGCGCAGGACGTCTTCGTCGTGGTCCATCGCCGGCTCCCCGAGTTCGAGGGCCGTGCGCAGATCACGACCTGGCTGTTCGCGATCGCGCGCCGGGTCGCGCAGGCCCACCGCCGCAAGGACGGCCGCACCGATCCACTCGAGGAGGAGCCGGCCGGGCCCTCCGACACCTTCGCGGCCTTCTCTCGCGCGCAGGCCACCGCGACGGTCCTCGCCATCCTCGACACGATGGACGAGGACAAGCGCATCGTGTTCGCGCTCGTCGAGCTCGAGCAGCTCTCCGTGCCCGAGGTCGCGCGCATGCTCGATCTCAACCTCAACACCGCCTACTCGCGCCTGCGCCTGGCACGCCATGCCTTCGAGCTCGCGGTGCGCGCCCGGGTGACCCCATGAACGACCTGTCGCGCTCCCTGCTCGCCGCCGCGCGCGAGGGCCTCGAGCCCGACGCGGCCGCCGCCGCCCGCGTGCGCGCGAAAGTCGCCGCGGCGATCGCCGGCGCCGGTGCCACGGGAGCCACCGGAGCCGCCGCCGTGATCCCCGCGCCCGCCAAGGCCG
This sequence comes from Kofleriaceae bacterium, assembly GCA_036794935.1. Taxonomy (GTDB): domain Bacteria; phylum Myxococcota_A; class Polyangia; order Haliangiales; family Haliangiaceae; genus JABFXX01. Next base: position 3,654 of record DAIRFU010000474.1, read on the forward strand.
CGCGAACCTCAGCCCTCCTCAAGGTCGGCGCTGCCCTCGTGACCGCTGGAGTCGTCGCGACCCTGCTCGTCATCGCCATTCCCCACCGCACGCCGGAGCCACCGCGCCTCTCGGTGCCCGCCGCCGACCTCGAGCACGACGAGCTGCGCACCGAGATCCGGGTCGCCGCGTCCAGCGATGCCAGCGGTGCCAGCGATGCCGACGCGCCGGAGATCGCGCCGGCCGCCCGGCCGCCGATTCGCCGCGCACCGCTGCCCGCGCCGGCCGAACCCGAGCCCGCCGCTCGCGCCACCGAGCCCGCCACGCCCGCGCCCACTGATGCCACGCCGCTCGTCGAGCCCGCCACCCTCTCGCGCGAGGTCGAGCTGATCGATCTCGCGATGGTGTCGCTGCGCAAGAATGCTCCGCGCGCCGCGATCGAGGCCATCCGCGTCTTCGATCGCGAGACGTTCGGTCACGGCCAGATGGCCGAGGATGCTGCCGCGATCGCGATCGAGGCCCACTGTCGCCTCCACGAGGACGTCACCGACGCACTCGCCGACTTCGATCGCACGTGGCCAAGCTCGGCGCAGCGCGAGCGGATCCAGACCTCCTGCTTCGGGCATCGCTGAGCCGCGCCCCGATCAGCAGCGAAGGCATCGCCTGGATGGCGTGATCGGGATCCGCGGGCCGCTGCGCGGCGCAGTGCTCACGACCCGACGCGGGCGACCAGCTGCTGCACTTGCTCGACGAACTGCGCGCGATGGTGGCGCTCGAACTCGGTCCAGGTCGTGAACGTGCTCGGGTCCGCGCGGTCGACGAAGATCGTGCCGTCGAGGTGATCGACCTCGTGCTGGAACGTGGCGGCCTTGAGGCCATGCACGACCTCGTCGATCGGGTTGCCGTGCCGGTCCCACGCCTTCACCCGCACGTGCACGTAGCGCTTCACCCGGCCACGCAGGTTCGGGACGCTGAGGCAGCCCTCGAAGTTATCGAACTGCTCGTCGCCCTCGGGCGTCAGCACCGGATTGACCAGGATCGTGAGCGGGATGGGCGGCTTGTACGGATAGCGCGGGTTGTTGCGGACCTCGATCGCGCAGATCCGGATCGGCTCGTAAACCTGGATCGCTGCCAGTCCGGCGCCATCCGCGTCGTGCATGGTCTCGACCAGGTCGTCGATGAAGCGCTGCGTCGCGGGGGCCGCGAGCTCCTCGCGCGTCAGCTCGCGCGCCCGCTGCCGGAGCACCGGATGCCCGATCTGGGCGATCTTGCGGATGGCCATGCGCGTAGTCTAGCGCACGGGACCCCGACGGCGATGGCCGGACCAATGCAGCGAACTCGGGTCCGCTGCGGCGGTCAGCGTGTGCGAGGTAGGCCCTCGCATTCCGGACGCGTTCGGACGTATGGTGCGCCCACTGGAGGGGTTATCCATGCGTTCATGCCGTCTGTCGAAGCTGTACATCGTGATTGCCTGTGTTGCGGCTGCCGCCGCCTTTGGATGCGGTGGCGATGATGATGATGGGGGCGGTGGTGGTGGTGTCGATGCGAGTGTCAGCATCGATGCTCCCGCCCAGCTGGATGCGCCAAACGCCGAGCTAACCGGGTTGGGGCAGTCGTGCGACCCTGCCATGCAGGGAGCTGATTGCCCCGCCGAAGCGAATGGCTGCCTGACCTTCGGGCAGGGCGCGACCGCCGGGATCTGCACGAAGCTTTGTCTGCAGACCGGCAGCTTCACGACCGATGCGCAGAGTCAGCCAGGTCCATTCGATCCGGACCCGGCCACCATGAACTCGGTGTGCACGGCCATCTATACAGGGACGGTCGGCGCTGGCGTCTGTGCGGCGATCGTCAATATCACCCCGGCACCTCCGCTGCAGGCGGATACGGACTACACGTTCGCTGCTGCCTGCGCCGTGCAGTGTGGTGCGAACAACACGTGCCCGAGCGGTTTGACGTGTAACGCGCAGTCGATGTTGTGTCAGCCCTGAGCTTCCAGACGCGGCCGAGCCTGATCGCGAATCACCTCGCGTGGCTCGTCTGATCCGCGGGCTGCGTCCTGCGCGATCCTCGGACTAACGGACTGCCGCGGCTGCCGCGGATCACTCAGGTCACGAGATGTCCGGAGCTCTCG
>DAIRFU010000475.1:0-5762 GCA_036794935.1 Kofleriaceae bacterium
CCCGCGCCGGCACCCGCGCCCGCGCCGCCTGACCCCTATGCGCCGGCACCTGCACCTGCACCCGCGCCCGCGCCGCCTGGCCCCTATGCGCCGGGCCCGTACGGGCAGGGCGCGCCGACCTACTACCAGCCGCAGGGCGCGCAGCCCTACTACGCGCCTCCTCCTCCGCCTCCCTCGCTGCACAACGGCATGACGTTCGAGGCGAACCTCGGCCTCGGCTGGATCCGCGCCTCGACCGAAAATGATTCCGATACCTCGGATGTCGGCATCGGTGGCCTGAGCCTCGGCGTCGGCGGCTGGGTCAGCCCGAAGCTCGCCATCACCGCGCGCCTGGCCGGGGTGACGTATAGCGAAAGCGGCACGAACTTCAGCAATGTCTTTCTCGGCCCGTCCGCGCAGTACTGGGCGGACGATCACATCTGGTTCGGTGGTGGCCTCGGTCTCGGGATCATCGGGTTGAGCGGCGACGGCGTGAACGAGAATGCGGACAACACCGAGACCGGGGTCGGGCTCGACCTCCGCGCCGGCTACACGTTCACGACCGGCAGCGAGAACACGTTCAACGCGTCGCTCGAGATCAACCCGGGACATTTCAGCGAGAACGACGTGTCCGTGTGGTTCACGGGCATCGGCATCCTGCTGGGCTACCAGCACCTGTAGGCCGCCATGGCCCGGGACTTGTAAGCCGGGCCGTTATGGGCTAGATCGTGCCCCTCCTCGGATGTCCCGAGGAACTACTCACTGCATCCGAGATCTTCGGCCGTGGCCACCTCAGGTGGTTCCCGAGATCGACGACGGTGCAGGTGGCAACAAACGGAGGATTGACATGGAAACGATGGCAGAAGCGACGGGGCAAAACCCCATCAGCATGCGCGCTCTTCTCGAGGCGGGCGTGCACTTCGGACACAACACGGGCCGCTGGAACCCCAAGATGAAGCAGTTCATCTTCGGCGCGCGCAACGGCATCCACATCATCGACCTGCAGCACACGGTCAAGCTGTTCCGCCAGGCGTTCAACGCCGTGGTCGAGACGACCGGCCGTGGTGAGACGATCCTGTTCGTCGGCACCAAGAAGCAGGCGCAGGACGTCATCGTCGAGGAAGCGACGCGCGCGGGTCAGCACTACGTGACGCAGCGCTGGCTCGGCGGCACGCTCACGAACTTCCGCACCGTCAAGAACTCGCTCGAGCGCCTGCGTTCGCTCGAGAAGATGGAAGAGGACGGCACGCTGTTCGCGCTGACCAAGCGCGAGCAGGTGATGATCAAGCGCGACCGCGACAAGCTGATGAAGTCGCTCGGCGGCATCAAGGGCCTGAGCAAGGTCCCGGGCATGCTGTTCGTGATCGATCCGCACAAGGAGCACATCGCGGTCGAGGAGGCTCGCAAGCTCGAGATCCCGGTGGTCGCGATCACCGATACGAACTGCGATCCCGACGTCATCGACTACGTCATCCCCGGCAACGACGACGCGATCCGCGCGATCAAGCTGTTCGCGGCCCGCATCGCCGACGCGGCGATCATCGGCACGAAGGTCTGGAAGGAGACCGCGCGCCACCGTGGCCAGGAGCGCCAGGACGAGGGCGAGCGCGTGATCCACGTCTCGAGCGGCGGCGACGGTCCGCGCGTCGAGATGTCGACGGGCGGCAGCATGTTCAACCCCGAGGCTTCGGCCTCGCCGGAAGCGGAATAACGCGGAGCAACGAGAAAATGGAAGTCACCGCAACTGCGATCAAGGATCTGCGCGAGCGCACGGGCGCGGGCATGGCCGACTGCAAGAAGGCCCTGACCGAGGTCTCGGGCGACGTGGACAAGGCCATCGACTACCTGCGTGCCAAGGGGCTCGCGAAGGCGGCGAAGAAGGCCGGCCGCGAGGCGACCGAGGGCCTCGTCACCTCGTACATCCATGCGGGCGGCCGCATCGGCGTGCTGGTCGAGGTCAACTGCGAGACGGACTTCGTCGCGCGCAACGATGACTTCGTGAGCTTCACGAAGGACGTCGCGATGCAGATCGCCGCGATGGCGCCGCAGTTCGTGCGCAAGGAGGAGATTCCGGCGGCTGCCGTCGAGCACGAGAAGACCGTGCTCGTCGCCAAGTCGAAGGAAGATCCGAAGAACGCGAACAAGCCGGAGCAGGTGCTCGCGAAGATCATGGAGGGGCAGATCTCGAAGTGGATGAAGGAGATCTGTCTGCTCGATCAGCCGTTCGTGAAGAACCCGGACAAGACGATCGACCAGCTCCAGCAGGAGCTGATCGCGAAGATCGGCGAGAACATCAAGATCCGCCGCTTCGTACGCTTCGAGCTCGGCGAGGGCCTCGAGAAGAAGAAGGACGACTTCGCGGCCGAGGTCGCGAAGCAGGCCGGCCTGTCCTGATCCCGATCGGGTACGGATCGGCACGCGCCGAGATCCTCGCGGATCTCGGCGTTTTGCGTTTCGGCGGTCGCGTGCGGTCCATGGCTACGCCCGAGGTCGCCACGGCAACTCGGGTGGCCGGCAGTGAATTCGGTATGCGGCCGAACCCGCAGCACCCGCGTCGCGGCACGGCGGGTGCACTGCGGGCGACGCAGCATGCGCGCGTTCACCCGGCTCCCCACGGTGGTACTCACGGCGGTCCCGCTCGTCGTCGAGGAGGCCGTCCCCGAGCCGGTGCTTCCCGAGCAGGACGCCTACCCCGCGTACCGCGGGCTCGACCGCACCGTCCGCGCGCGCGCGCCGCGCACGCCGATCGACGAGTACGTGATCGCCGCCGTCGTAGCGGCCGGCACGGTGCTCTCCGCTCCGCCGCGTGCTTCGCGGACGCGCTGAGGGGTGGTATGTCTGCGCGGCGATGAGTAACGCCAAGGCCCAGACCGCGATCACGCCGACGCGCGCCGACAACTACCAGGACTGGTACCAGGAGGTCATCAAGGCGGCCGACCTCGCCGAGACGAGCGACGTCCGCGGCTGCATGGTGATCAAGCCGTGGGGCTACGCGCTGTGGGAGAACATCCAGCACGTCCTCGACGGCATGTTCAAGGCGACGGGACACGTCAACGCGTACTTCCCGCTGTTCATCCCGGTGTCGTTCCTCGAGAAGGAGGCGGCACACGTCGAGGGCTTCGCGAAGGAGTGCGCGGTCGTCACCCATCACCGCCTCGAGGCGCGCGACGGCAAGCTCGTCCCGGTCGGCGAGCTCGAGGAGCCGCTCGTCGTGCGGCCGACCTCGGAGACGATCATCGGCGCGTCGTTCGCGAAGTGGGTGCAGAGCTACCGCGACCTGCCGCTGCTCATCAATCAGTGGGCGAACGTCGTGCGCTGGGAGATGCGCACGCGCCTGTTCTTGCGCACCACGGAGTTCCTCTGGCAGGAGGGCCACACCGCGCACGCGACGCGGGACGAGGCCGTCGAGGAGACCATGCGCATGCTCGGCGTCTACGCCGAGTTCGCCGAGAACTACATGGCGATGCCCGTGATCCAGGGCGAGAAGACGGCGGGCGAGCGCTTCCCCGGCGCGGTGTCGACGTTCTGCATCGAGGCGATGATGCAGGACGGCAAGGCGCTGCAGGCCGGCACGTCGCACTTCCTCGGCACGACGTTCAGTCAGGCGCAGAACATCCGCTTCCAGAACGCCGAGGGCCAGTTCGAGCTTGCTCAGACGACGAGCTGGGGCGTGTCGACGCGTCTCGTCGGCGGCATGATCATGACCCACGCCGACGACGACGGCATGGTGTGCCCGCCCCGGCTCGCGCCGCAGCACGTGGTGATCATCCCGATCGCGAGGAAGCCGGAGGAGCGCCAGCGCGTGCTCGACTACTGCCGCGCGCTCGAGAAGGATCTAGAGGCCCAGACGTTCGCCGGCGCACCGCTGCGCGTGCAGGTCGACGAGCGCGACGCCGGCGGCGGCGCCAACTGGTACTGGATCAAGAAGGGCGTGCCGATCCGGCTCGAGATCGGGCCGCGCGACATCGACAAGGACAGCGTGTTCATGGGCCGCCGCGACAAGGGGCCCAAGGAGAAGCTGTCACTCGCGCGCGGCGAGCTCATCGCGAAGGCACCGGCGATCCTGCAGGAGATCCAGGACGCGCTGTTCGCTCGCGCGCTCGCGTTCCGCAACGAGCACACGCGAGTGATCGACACCAAGGACGACTTCTACGCGTTCTTCGCCGATCCGCCGAAGGCACGCGAGAACGATCCGACGCCGATCCACGCCGGCTTCGCGATGGCGCACTTCAATGGCGACCCGGCGCTCGAGGCCAAGATCAAGGACGACCTCAAGGTCACCGTCCGCTGCATCCCGGTCGCCCCCGTCGGCCGGAGCGAATCCGGCCTCCTCCATCTCGGGGGCGCCGAGCCCGGCACGTGCCCGTTCACCGGCCAGCCGAGCAAACAGCGCGTGGTGTGGGCGAAGAGCTACTGACGCTCTACTAGCTCCCGGTGAGGCATGGCAGGCTTCGCCGCATGAGATGCCCCGCCTGCACGCACACGCTCGAGCAAGCCGGCCGCACCTGGAAGTGCTCCCACTGCAAGGGCGCGTGGGTGCGCAGCGAGGTGCTCGTGCCGCTCCTCGAGCAGTCCGCGGGTACGCTCGTCGACCTGCCGTGGCAGCCGAGCTCCGAGCATCACGTCCGGCCATGCGCCGAGTGCGGCGCCGCGATGCAGAACGTGAAGCTCGGCACCGTCGCGCTCGATCGCTGCGAGACCCACGGCGTGTGGTTCGACGCGAGCGAGCTCGCGACGCTGCTCCATCAAGCGAAGCAGTTCCGCGCCGAGGACAAACACGAGCACGCGGGCATCCTGCGCACGCTCGCGAAGCTGTTCGACTGAGCGACCGAGGGGGCGACCCCTGCAACGTCATCTGCTAGAGTCCAGCCCCGATGCCCGAGCCTCGCAAACCTGCGTACAAGCGCGTGCTCCTGAAGATTTCGGGAGAGGCGCTGATGGGCAAACAGGCCTACGGGATCAACACCGACGTGCTGCGCACCGTGGCCGCGGAGATCGCGGAGACCGCGCGGCTCGGGGTCGAGATCGCGGTCGTGGTGGGCGGCGGCAACATCTTTCGCGGAGTCTCGGAGTCGGCCAAGGGCATGGATCGCGCGAGCGCCGATTACGTCGGCATGCTCGCGACGGTGATGAACGCGGTCTCGCTCCAGGAGGCGATCGAGAAGAACGGCATCGTGACGCGCGTGCAGTCGGCGATCCCGATGTCGCAGCTGGCCGAGCCGTACATTCGCCGGCGCGCGATCCGTCACCTCGAGAAGGGGCGCGTCGTGATCTTCGGTGCCGGCACCGGCAACCCGTTCTTCACGACGGATACGGCCGCGGCGCTGCGCGCGATGGAGATCGGCGCCGACGTGCTGCTGATGGCCAAGAACATCGACGGCGTCTACGACAAGGATCCGAAGAAGCACGCGGACGCGCGCCGCTACGCCGTGGTGTCGTTCACCGATGCGCTGCATCGCGAGCTGCGCGTCATGGACGCGACGGCGTTCGCGCTGTGTCGCGACAACGAGCTCTCGATCGCCGTGTTCGAGCTCGCGACCCCTGGCAACATCCAGCGCGTCGTGTGCGGCGAGCCGATCGGCACGATCGTCAAGAACAACCAGGAGACGCGCTTCGCACCCTAGAGGGACACCATGATCAACGACATCACGACGGATGCCGAAGACGGCATGAAGAGAGCGGTCGACTCGTTCAAGCGCGACCTCCAGAAGATCCGGACCGGCCGCGCGAACGCCTCGATGCTCGACGGGATCAAGGTCGACTACTACGGCACGCCGACGCCG
>DAIRFU010000933.1:0-1671 GCA_036794935.1 Kofleriaceae bacterium
ATCTCGATGATCTCGCGCTCGATCTGCTTGAGGCTGCCGAACGCCATCGGGTTCAAGAGGTTCGCGCTCGCGTACAGCGCGTGCGCGCGCTGGACCACGTGCTCGTGCTCCTCGCCCGCGTGATAGACGAGCGAGAACACGCGGCCCTCGCGCCACTTCGCGTCGGCGGTGCCCTTCGCGCGCAGATCGCCGAGGATGTCGTCGAGCGGACGTCCGCTTGTCGGGATCGATGCAGTCACAGGGTCGCCTCCAGGGAGATCGTCATGATGTTGTTCGTGCCGTGCCCGCGGATGTTCGAGGGCGGCATCGTGATCGAGTCGGTGATCGTCGGGATCCGGTACCAGTAGTGGATGTAGCTCGCGCCCAGCCGGTAGCGGCCGACGGAGAACCGCGCGCCCGAGTGCAGGCCGATGTGCGAGAACGACGGCTGATCGAGAGTGACCGTCCGCGCCGGTGCGGGCGTGCGGTCGTAGTGCGTGCCCGCCATCAGCTCGAGCCCGGGCAGCGCGGCGAGATCGTGGACGCGCACGCCGCCGGAGGCCTGCCAGGAGTCGCGGTAGTTCTTCTCGGTGTCCAGCTCGCGGACCAGGAAGATGCCGACGACATCGGTGTGCTGGCGATCGTACTGGCGGTACAGCCAGTAGCGCAGCTCGGTCCCGATCTCGACGTGATCGCTGACGTCGACGTTGACGCCCGCCTGCAGCGTCCACGGCAGCAGCTGGGTCGTCGTCTGCCGGCCCTCGAGCACGTCACCGGGTTGCGAGGAGTCGTCGCTGTACGTGACGCGGATCGGGCCCTCGAGCGTCGCGTCGACGCGGCCGATCAGCTGCGCGCCCCAGGTCACGCGCGGATGCGGCGAGCCGTACGCCGACACGCTCCAGGTCGGCGCCCACCCCGCACCGTCGAGCACGAGCTCGGGCTTGGTGCCGGCGATCGAGGTGATGTCGTTACCATCGACGATCGGGAACACGTAACGGCGGCCGTGTACGCGCATGTTCATCACGCCGACCGTCGCGGCGAGCGCGAGGTCGTCGCGCAGCTTGTAGGCCGCGGAGACTGTGACCTGCGGCGCGACGACGTAGCCGTCGATCAGGTGATAGTGGGTGACCGCATCCTCGTCGAACGCGGCGCCGGTCGCGTTGCCGACGAACACGGCGGCGCCGGCGTACAGCCGGTCCCACACCTGGCCGCCCGCGGCGATCATCGGGATCACGCCGAACGCGCGGCTCGGCTTCACCGGCGCGTAGTAGCCGCCCGCCGGCGGTGGGACGCCGAGGAACTCATCGCTGCGATCCCACGGCGCGAGCTCGAACTCGGTCGACAGGAGCGACAGCCCCATCGACGTGTAGATCCGCCACTCGTCCGCGAGCACGAGCCCGGCCGGGTTCTGGTACAGCGCCGACAGCTCGTCGGGGCGGCCGACCACCGCCGCCATCGCGGTGCGTCGCACGCCGATCTCGGGGATGCCGAAGCCGCCCGCGCGCGCCTGCGCCGCGAACGTCACGACCAGCAGGACTGCACAGAGTCGAACCACGCTCTCGCACGTACCGCGTCGCGCCGCGACGGTCCATCGCGAACCGCCGCGTGGCCGATTCTATTCACGGTGGCCCGGCCGGGCCTGGCTCCGCCGCTTCTCGCATGGCCGCCTGGATCGCGCTCCTGGTGATCTCG
>DAIRFU010000048.1:0-18168 GCA_036794935.1 Kofleriaceae bacterium
GTTCATCACCGAGCGCCCGATCGGCTACCCCGAGGTCGGCGCGATGGTCATGCTCCAGGTCGCGCGCGCCCTCGCCCACGCCCATGCCGGCGGCATCCTCCACCGCGACATCAAGCCCGAGAACATCATGATCCGGTCCGACGGCGTGGTGAAGCTGATGGACTTCGGCATCTCGCACATGGTCGACCTCGAGCGGCTGACCGTGACCGGCCAGCTGCTCGGCTCGCCGGCGTACATGGCGCCCGAGCACGTCGAGGGCCGGCCGCTCGACTTTCGCACCGACGTGTTCGCGGTCGGCATCGTGCTGTACCAGCTCACCGTCGGCAAGCTGCCGTTCGAGGGCAAGAACCCGCACGAGGTCCTCAAGCGGATCGCCGAGTGCAAGTTCACCGATCCGCGCCAGGCGAACCCGCGCATCGGCAACCGGCTCGGCAAGATCATCCTGCGCGCGATGGCGGCCGCCCCCGCGGATCGCTACGCCGCGATCGGCGAGATGGTGATCGCGCTCGAGGGCTACCTCGAGGAGTCCGGCCTGCCCACCGACAAGGCGACCGGCGAGCTCGCGCGCTACTTCAAGACGCCCGCGAGCTACGAGCAGGCGCTCAAGGAGCGGCTCGTCGATCACCTGAGCCGACACGGTCAGACCTTGCTCGCGGCCGGCGATCAGGCGCCGGCACTCGACGTCTTCGATCGCGTGCTGACGATCGATCCCGAGAACCACAAGGTCCTCGCGATCCTCGACGGGCTCAACCGGCGGGCGCGGCTCAAGCACGCGGGCGTCGCGGTGCTCGCGGCCGGCGTGCTCGCGCTCGGCGGCTACCTGATCCACGAGCGGTCGAAGCCGCCCGCCCCCGACGAGCCGCCGATGCCCGAGCTGGCGACCTCGCCATTCTCGCCGCCGAGCACGGCCGTGGCGCGCGTCGAGGCGGCGCCGGCCGAGCGGATCGAGCCGGATGCGACGGTCAGCGTCCAGCCGGTGGTCGCGGTCGAGCGCCCGCGCCCGGGCAGCAATGCCGGCCCGCTCGCCGACGCCGGTGTCCCCGAACCGGCGCCCGCGGACGTCACCGTGACCGTCACGGTCGCCGCCGGGTCCGAGTGGCGCCTGCCCGGCCACGCGTGGCAGCCGGTGACCGGGCGGACGTTCGTCGTCCCGGTCGACGAGCCGACGACCGTCGAGGTCCGCAACGACTGCTGCGAGACGCTGTCGGTGCCGCTGTCGCGCACGATGACGACGACGCTGGCATCGCTGCAGTTCCGGCCCGCGCAGCTGATGCCGACCTGTGCGGCGATCGCCGGCGGCCACGACGTGGTCGTGTCCATGGAGTGGAGCACGTCCGGCAAGCAGCAGACGAGGACGCCGGAGCTCGGCTCGAAGGTGCTGATCCCGTTCGAGACCGACGCGACCAGCTCGACGAAGTCGGTCACCGTGACGTTCCGTAACGGGGTCAAGACGGACCCGCACCAGGTCACGGTGAGCGCCGGCAAGACGAGCGAGGTGGCGTGCGCGCTGTAGTCATCCTGCTCGCGCTCGCCGTTGCCGCATCGCCTGCCCTGGCGACACCGAGCGAGGAGCTCGCTCGCGCGAACAAGGCGTTCCGCGCCGGCGAGTTTCAGCTCGCGCTCGAGAAGTACAACGCGCTCGTCCGGCCGAACATCCAGCTCGCGAACAGCAACGATCTCGTCGAGGCATACGTCAACCTCGGCGTCTGTCGGGTCGAGACCGGCGACTTCGACGGCGCGAAGTCCGAGTTCGAAAAGGCGCTCGAGATCGATCCGAACAAGCAGCTCGATCCGCTGATCGTGACGAACAAGCGCGCGATCGAGCTGTTCGACGACACCAAGGCCGACATCCGCACCCGCAAGGAGCGCGACGCCGCGAAGCGCCGCGAGTTCGAGGAGCAGGAGCGGCTGCGCAAGCTGCGCGAGAGCTTGATCGGCGTCAAGGACAACCCGTACTGGCTCAACTTCCTGCCGCCGTTCGCGCAGTTCCAGAACGGCCAGTACACCAAGGGCGTGCTGCTCGGTGTGGCCGAGCTCGGCACGCTGAGCGCGAGCGTCGGCATCTGGTACTACCTCGTCAACCGCTACGGCATCCGGTCCGAGCACGTGCCGCCCGGCGAGGGCCCCCGGGTGCGCCGGCTGCAACAGATCGAGATCGGCACCGGCGTCGCGTTCCTGGGCCTGTGGGTGATCGGCGTGATCGACGGGCACCGCTACTACAAGTCGCAGACCCGCACCGAGATCGACGAGTCCCTGCTGCCGCCCGAGCTGCGTGACCTCGGCAAGAAGCCGCCGCGCAAGCCGAACAAGACGTCGCTGCTGCAGCGGCTACACATTGCTCCGATGCTCACGCCCGACAGCGTGGGCATCGGGATTGGCTGGGAGAACTAGCATATGCCCTCGCTTCGCCTCACCGCTCCGGGTCACCCGCCGACCATCTATCACCTGCACAAGAAGATCACGTCGGTCGGCTCCGGCCCCGACAACGATATCGTGCTGCCCGACCCGCTCGTCCCCGACGGGTTCGCGATCCACTTCGACGGCCAGACCTATACCGTGTTCGCGCCGAAGAAGACCGACTTCGTCGTCAACGGCAAGAAGCGCAGCAAGCACAAGCTCTCGCACGACGAGCGGCTCGTGATCGGCAGCTGCGATCTGCGCTTCGCGATGGTCGACGAGGCGCCACCGGTCGAGGCCGAGGCGGCGAACACGGTCGCCGACATCGACGCGTACCAGAAGCTGTTCGACTTCTCCGATCGGCTGATGCACGTCCGCGATCTCACCGAGCTGCTCGACGCGTTGATGGATGCGGTCATCGAGATCACGAACGCGGACAAGGGATTTCTGATCCTGCTCGAGGGCGAGACGCTCGACGTCAAGGTCGCGCGCAACCTGAACCGCGAGAACATCGCCGATGCCGTCTCTCAGCTCTCTGACTCGATCATCGCCAAGGTGGTTCGCTCGCGGAAACCCGTGATCGTCAGCGACGCGATGCATGACGACGAGTTCGCGGCCGCCAAGAGCGTGATGCACCTGCGGGTATCGAGCGTGATCTGCGTGCCGCTGCTCGATCGCGGCCGGCTGCTCGGCCTCATCTACGTCGGCAACGACTCGATCCGCGACCTGTTCCAGGACCAGACGCTGCGCGTGCTCACCGTGTTCGCGTCGCAGGCCGCGCTGATCGTGTCGAACGCGCTGCTCCTCAACGAGCTCCGCCACGACAACAAGCGGCTGAGCGATCGACTCGAGCAGTACCGGTTCGGCGAGATCGTCGGCACGTCGCCGCCGATGCAGGCCGTGTTCCGCAAGGTCGAGAAGATCGCGCCGACCGACATCAGCGTGCTCATCACCGGCGAGACCGGCACCGGCAAGGAGCTGATCGCGCGCGAGATCCACAACCGCTCGCCGCGCGCCGGCAAGCCGTTCATCACGATCAACTGCGGCGCGATCCCCGAGAACCTGCTCGAGAGCGAGCTGTTCGGCCACATCAAGGGCGCGTTCACCGGCGCGGTCGCGAACAAGCAGGGCAAGTTCCAGGCGGCCGACGGCGGCACGCTGTTCCTCGACGAGATCGGCGAGATGCCGATCGAGCTGCAGGTCAAGCTGCTGCGCGCGATCCAGGAGAAGGTCGTTTACCGGGTCGGCGACACGCGCCCGGAGACGTGCGACATCCGCATCCTCGCCGCGACGAACCGCGATCTCGAGAAGGAGATCGCGAACGGCCGGTTCCGCGAGGACCTCTATTACCGGCTCAACGTGGTCAACGTCGAGCTGCCGCCGCTGCGCGCGCGCGGCGACGACGTGCTCGTGATCGCGCGCTATCTGCTCAGCCGCTACTCGCGCGAGTACGACACGCGGGTGAAGGGCCTGTCGCCGAACGCGGCGGTCGGCATCCGCAAGCACAACTGGCCCGGCAACATCCGCGAGCTCGAGAACCGGATCAAGAAGGCGATCGTGCTGTGCGAGTCGACGGTGATCGGGCCCGACGACCTCGGGCTCACCGGCGACGTGCTGCCGCAGATCCTCACGCTCGCCGACGCCAAGGACAAGTTCCAGCGCGAGTACATCAACGAGGTGCTCGCGCTCAACAACGGCAACCGGACGAAGACGGCGCGCGACCTCGGCGTCGATCCGCGCACCGTGTTCCGCCACCTCGAGAAGGAGGCGGATGACGGCGGCGAGCCGTCGCACCCGCCGTCGTCGGCCGAGTGATCCCCGTGCCCGCCCGTGATCGCCGTCAACCACGCCGCCACGCCCCCATGACGCAGATGTCCGGGACCCGCTCCACCGTCGCCGCTGTCGTGCACGCTAACCGCGCGACAGCACGGGCGCTGCCGCGCCTGGCGCGCGCGCTGCATGGGAGGACGGCGATTCGTGCCATCGGCCTTGCCATGATGTTCAGCGGCTGTGTGATCCCGCCGTCGCTGTCGGTCGATACGGCCGACGCGGGCCTCAACGCGGCACCGGCGATCATCTCGGTGCGCGCCGATGGCGTCGAGTTGCCGGAGTGGAAGACGGTGAACTTCGAGCAAGGCTCGGGCACGCTGAACCTGATCGTCTACGACACCGATCTCGGCGACACGCTGTTTCCGAAGGTGTTCGTCGACTACAACGCCCCCGACCAGTTCCCGCCGCGCGTGCCGTGCAACGAGGCGCCGAGCGGAAGCGTGCAGCGCAGCTCGACCTGCCCGCTCGCCGGTCTGTGTCAGACCGCGGACCTCAACACCGAGCGCACGATGCAGATCGTCGTGTTCGACCGCGAGATCATCGAGGGGCAGCTGCCGCTCTACCAGGCGATGCCGCCGGGTGGGCTCTCGACCTCGCGAACCTTCACGCTCGTGTGCCAGCCGAAGTCATGAGAGCGCTCGTCTTCCTCACCGTCGCCGCCGCGGGCTGCCTGGAGGTTCCCAGCGGCCCGGTGTACGAGTGCAGCGTCGACAGCGACTGCAACACAGCCGCCGGCGAGGCGTGCTTCGAGGGCGCGTGCTACGGCGATCCGCCGCTCGGCACGTACGCCGCGACGCTGTCGGCACCGGCCGCGCGGGAGGACCTGATCGCGACCGAGATCCCCGCGCTCGCGCTGACCGCCAACGGTGACCTCGGCGCGCTCGCGCTCGAGGCACCGGTGACGTTCTCGGGTCGGGTCGAGGTGCCGTGCCCGACCACCGAGACCGGCTGCACGACCGACTCGATCGGCGCGCAGATCCGCATCGCGCGGCCGTCGCGGTTCCCGGGTGGCCCGGCGCTGCGGCTGGTCGCGATCTCGAAGGCGGGCGTGCCGCGCGGCACCGACTCGTTCACGATCAAGATCCCGCGCACGCACGCCGGTGATGCGCCGTATGTCGTCACGATCGATCCCGAAGGCGGCGGCGATCTGCCGCCCACGCACGGCGGCACGGACCCGGCGCAGCTCGTGCCGCCGAAGCGGCTCGTGGTCGTGGCCGACGACGACCTCTCGCACCAGACCTACACGCTCGGCAGCACCGCGCAGATCACCGGCGTCGTCAAGGACGCGCTCGGCAACTACCTCACCAGGTACCGCGTGGTCGCGCTCGGTCGCTGGGACGCCGCTGCGGCGCCGAGCGAGGTGTCGTCGGTGGATTACACGACCGACGGCACGTTCTCGATCTCGCTCGCCGGGGGTCTGCTGGGAACCGTCGAGCTGGTCGCCCGTCCGTATGACCCGCAGACGGTCGCGCCCGAGCTGCACGTCGCTCCCGTCGAGACCTTCACGCAGACGCGCAACATCTTCCAGCCGACCGGCATCGGCTCGCAGTTCGACGTCGATATCGAGATCGAGGCGCGGTCCGGTGAGGGCAGCGTCAAGCCGGTCAGCGGCGCGCGCGTGGTGATCACGGGTGGTACCGAGATCGGGTTCTCGACCGGAACACGCGCGGTGCTCGCCGCCGAGACGCTGACCCAGGACGACGGCATCGCGCACCTCTCCGTGCTCGACGGCGACGCGCTGGCCGGCACGTACCGGATCCGCGTCTTGCCGCCGGCCGGCTCGAACGCCGGCATCCTCTACGACGAGCCGCTCGCGCTGCCCCCGCCGGCGTCCCTCCGGCTGCCGCCGCGGGTCGCGGTGCGCGGCAACGTGGTCGACGTCGCGGGCGAGCCGCTCGGTGACGTCTCGATCACGGCGCGCCGATCGCTGCGGTTTCTGTGGAGCCTCGACGCCGCGGACCAGGCATTCCTCGACGAGATTCCGGCGGCGACCGCGATCACGCCGGAGACCGGCGAGTTCGTGATCTGGATCGATCCGTCGCTCGCGACGATCTGGGGCCACTACGACCTCTACTTCGAGACGCCGGACAACTCGCACGCGCCGAACTGGCTGATCCCCGACTTCGCGGTCCCGCGCATCCCCGGCCAGACGGCGATCTCGCTCGACACCGTCACGATCCCGGACGCGGCCCGGATCCGGGCCCGGATCGTCAATCCAGACGGCAGCGCGGTGGAGGGCAGCGCGCTGCGGGTGTTCCGGATCGCCGACAACCAGGCGCTGTGCAGCGAGGTCACGAATGCCCCTGCGGAGTGCTCGGACGACGCCAAGGTCATGGGCCACGGCGAGTCGGATGACAGCGGAATCGTTCGCCTCACCCTGCCCCGGCCCTGAATCTCACCTTGACCGGGTGGCCCGTGCCGACTAAGGTCTGCGCAACTTACAGGTCTTTTGTGATCACGGTTTCGACGAAGAACAGCGCCCACGAGCACGATGACGTGCAGCGCGAGCTCTGTCTCGATGGCGCCACGCCCGGCAGCAACCAGCGACGTCGCTTGGTTCCTGCGTCTCCGGGCTCCGCGGCTCGACTAGCTGCCCGACTAGATGATCTCGGGAAATTCATACGTAAGGTTTCTCAGAATGACGAACGATACGACGCCCACCGAGAACGGTGCGGCGGACGTCGCGATGCTCGCGGCGATTCAGAACGACACGACCGCCTCCACCTCTGACACATCCGCTACGGCCGGCGAGGCCGAGTCGAGCGAGCCGAAGGCCCCGACCTTCGACGACATGGGGCTGCACCCCGATGTCAAGAAGGCGATCGATGACATGGGGTACTTCGCACCGACGCCGGTGCAGACCGCCGTGTTCGGACCGGTCAGCGCCGGCAAGGACCTGCTCGTGCAGTCGCGCACGGGTACCGGCAAGACGACGGCGTTCGGTCTGCCGCTGGTCAACCGCATGGTGCCGACCCACCGCCAGCCGCAGGCGCTGATCCTCGCGCCGACGCGCGAGCTCGCGCTGCAGGTCGCGCGCGAGCTGACGATGATCGCCAAGCACCGCGGCGTCATCATCGAGGCCGTCTACGGTGGCGCGCCGATCGGCAAGCAGATCCAGGCGCTGCGCGACGGTGTCCACATCATCGTCGGCACGCCCGGTCGCGTGCTCGATCATATCGGCCGCCGCACGCTCGACTGCCGCACGATCTCGACGTTCGTGCTCGACGAGTGCGACGAGATGCTGTCGATGGGCTTCCTCGAGGACATCGAGCGCGTCACGCAGCACCTGCCCGAGAAGCACCAGACGCTGCTGTTCAGCGCCACGATGCCCGACGAGGTGACGCGCTACTCGCGCCGTCACATGACGAACCCCGAGCAGATCTCGCTCTCGCGCGACTCGGTCTCGGTCTCGGACATTCACCACGCGTACTACATCGTCAGCGGCATCGCCCGCAGCCGCGATCTGCTGAAGGTGATCCTCGCCGAGGAGCCGGAGAGCGCGATCATCTTCTGCAACATGCGCGACGAGACGACGATGGTCGCCAAGGCGCTGCAGAAGCAGGGCCTCGACGCCGAGCCGCTGTCGAGCGATCTGTCCCAGAACGAGCGCGAGCGCGTGATGGGCCGCATGAAGGCCAAGAACCTGCGCTTCCTGTGCGCCACCGACGTCGCCGCGCGCGGCATCGACATCTCGGATCTCTCGCACGTCATCAACTTCACGGTGCCGGAGTCGCCCGAGGTCTACGTCCACCGCACCGGCCGTACCGGCCGCGCCGGCAAGAAGGGCACCGCGATCTCGCTCGTCGGCCCGCGCGAGCTCGGCAACTTCCGCTACGTGCGCCTGCAGTTCGGCATCAAGCCCGAAGAGCGCATGCTGCCGAAGGACGACATCTTCATCGGCAAGCTCAAGGTGCCGCTGCCGCCCGTCGGCGTGCCGCAGCCGCCCGACCCGGTGCAGATCCTGATCCGCGGCGTCCAGTACCAGCCGAGCGATCTCGAGCGCCAGATCTTCGAGAAGCTGCTCGCCAAGAACGACGGCAGGCGCGTGCTGGCGGCCCTCGTGGCCGACAAGCTCGACAAGCTGTCGACGAAGACCACGCGCCCGCGTCGCGAGCGCCCGGAGGCCACCGAGGGTGGCAACGGCGAGGAGCGCGGCGAGCGGCCGCGCTTCGCCGACCGCGGCGATCGTCCCCGCTTCGGCGAGGACGGCGAGCGGCCGCGTCGGTTCGATCGGGACCGCGGCGAGCGGCCGCGGTTTGGCGATCGCGAGGAGCGCGGTGCGCGCGAGGAGCGCGGCGAGCGCGAGGAGCGCGGTGCGCGCGAGGACCGTGGCCCGCGCGAGGACCGTGGCGAGCGTCGCTTCGACCGTGACCGCGGCGAGCGTCCGCGGTTCGCCGACCGCGACGAGCGCGGTGACCGTGGCCCCCGCGAGGATCGTGGTCCGCGCGAGGATCGTGGCCCGCGCGAGGATCGTGGCCCGCGCGAGGATCGTGGCCCGCGCGAGGATCGTGGCGAGCGTCGCTTCGATCGCGATCGCGGCGAGCGTCGCTTCGACCGTGATCGCGGCGAGCGTCGCGACCGTGACGGTCGGCCGCCCCGCGAGGAGCGTCCGGCGGTGACCGCCGAGGGCACCGGCGAGATCCGGCTGCCCGAGGCCGACGCGCGTCCCGCCGAGGCCGATCTGCGCCCCACCGAGGCCGCGCAGCCGACCGAGGTCCAGGCCCGCGAGGAGCCGGCCGCGCGCGAGGAGCGCCCCGCCCGCGAGGAGCGCCATGGTCGCCGTGAGCGTGGCGGACGTGGCGGCCGCGAGCGTGCGGACCGCGAGCCGCGTCGCGAGCGTCACGATACCGAGCAAGTCGTCGCGCAGGACGTGACCCTGCCGCCCGAGGCGATCGAGGCGGCCGAGCCGACCGTCACCGCCGCGCCCGCGGCGGAGGAGACGCGCGGCGAGCGTCCGAAGAAGAGCAAGCGCGCCCCCGAGGTGACCGACGCGACCCGCGAGTTCTGGGAGACGTGGGCCGAGAACAAGGCCACGCGCGAGCCCGAGCCCGCCGCAGCTGCCCCCGAGGGTGAGGCCCGTGAGGAGCGCAAGCCGCGTGGCGAGCGTGCCGAGCGAGGCCGGAGCCGTGGCCGTGGCCGCGAGAAGACCGCGCGCGAGGACAAGCCGGCGCGCGAGGACGGGACCGAGAAGAAGGCCGACCGCGAGGAGCGCGGCAGTCGCGGCAAGCGCGAGGCCGAGGCGCCGGCGCGGGCAACCGCTGCCGACGGCAACCAGGCGCGCCTGTTCATCAGCCTGGGCAAGAAGCACGGCGTGAGCGCCGACGACCTGCGCACGCTGCTCGCCGGCCCGATCGGTGGCGACACCGGCAAGATCGGCTCGGTCAGCCTGCGCGACTCGCACGCCCACGTGCGCGTCCCCGAGGAGCTCGTCGAGGACATCATCGCGGGTGTCCACGGCACGCAGCACAACGATCAGAACGTGACCGTCGAGCGCGCGCGGGCGTGATCAGGGCCGGCGGCTCTCCTGAGGACCGAGCAGGTCCTCGAGGAAGAATGCCGCCAGGTCGTTGCGCCCCATCAGGCCCGCCTTGCGATACAGCGAGCGGGCCTGATGGCGGACCGTCGTCTCGCCGACGCCGCGTAGCTCGGCGATCTCCTTGTGGCTGAGGCCCTTGAGCAGGAGCAGCGCGATCTCCTTCTCGGCCGGGCTCAACGCCCAGCGCTCCAGCTGAGCGTCGATCGCGGTACCGAGGCCGGCGATCAGAGCGCTGGCATCGCGCCGCCAGCGTTCGGCCTCGGCGCGACTCGCCGCCAGGTTTGCGTCGAGTACGGTCGCGCGAGCACGCAAATCGCGCGCCTCGCGCGCAAGCACGCGCACGCGCATCGCGAACCGCAGCGCGGAGACCAGACCGATCGCGACGACGAGACCCTCGATCGATGCGTGCGCGGCGGTCGTCCCGCTGCGGACATCGAGCACGAGGTCGGCGCCCACGAGGATCGCGATCAGCCCGAACACGCCCGCGAGCACGAGGCTCGAGCTCAGATCGCGCCGCTCATGCGTGGCGGTCGTCATGCGCAACTCCTCGACATCACCGGCATGACACATCCGTGCGATGGACGGCCGCGCACCGGCGCCGCATTGCTGGTCCTCGAAAGGACATCGTCATGCCGCTTCATCCAATCGTCGTCCATCTCCCGATCGCGCTTGCGGTTCTCATGCCGATCATCACCGCGGGGATCCTGATCGCGTGGTCACGCGGCGCGCTGCAGCGCCGCACCTGGGTGCTCGCGATCGCGCTCCAGGCATTGCTCGTAGGCTCGGCGATCGCCGCGCTGCGCTCGGGCGAGGCCGAGGAGGACCGCGTCGAGGCGACCGTTCCCGAGGCGGCGATCGAGGCGCACGAGGAAGCTGCCGAGGGCTTCCTGCTCGGGGCCGGCATCGTGCTCGCGCTGACGCTCGGTGCCGCGCTGATCCCTCGCGACCGAGCCGCACGAGCGGTCGCGACGCTCGCCACGGTGGGGACGCTCGGCGTGCTCGGGCTCGGCTATCGGACCGGCAAGGCCGGCGGCGAGCTGGTCTACCGATACGGCGCGGCCGCCGCGTACACCTCGCCGACCGCACCGGGCGAGATGCCCGCGGGAACCGAGCACGAGAACCACGGAGGTGAGCGATGAGCGCGCAACCCTCGCCGCGTCGCCTCTCGGCGGCGATCACCGTGGCCGTCGCCTCGACGACCCTCGCGATCGGCGTCACCGTCGCCACCCTGCTCGGCTGGTTTGGGCCGGCACCGGATGCGTCCGTCGCGGACCCCACGGCGATGGCGCAGCCGGTGCCGACGGACCAGCCCACGCCGGTCGCCGAGCCCACGCCGGCCGCCCAGCCCACGCCGGCCGCCCAGCCCACGCCGGTCGCCCAGCCCACGCCGCCGACCATCCTCTACGTACCGATCGCGCCCGCCGCGCCGGTTGTGGATCCCGCGCAGCCGGACCCCGCACGGGCGGTGGACGAACAGGCCGCGCCGATCGTGCCGTCGCCCGATGACGTCACGCTCGCGATGCACGTCGAGCGCGACGACGACGAGGAAGAGGAGGACCGCGACGACGACGACGCGTACGAGCGCCGCGTCCGTCACGACGAGCATCGGCGCCATCACGATGATGACGACGAGGACCACGAGGACGACGATGACTGACGACCGCAAGCTCACGGCTGTCGAGTGGCGGCTCTATCTCGTCGCGGCCCTCGCCGCGATCTACATCCTCACGTGGCGCGTGCTCGATCGGCCGAGCCCGGGTGGCGAGGTGATCGCCGACACGGAGCCATCCGGTGCGAGGCCATCCGTTGCGGTGCCATCACCACGCGCCGCGCAGTCACCGGCAACGCCGCGGGCACTGCCCATGGCGCATGCAGCACCCACCGCGCACGCAGCGCCCGCCGCGCAGCCAGCGCCGAGGGTCCCACCGGTGATCGCTCCGCGCGCCGTCTGGTTCGACGAGCTGCCGGCTTCCCAGCGCCCCACCATCGTACCGCCGGCGGGCTGGGTCATCGTCGACCGGCGCTCCATCGCACGCGTCGCGCGCACGCCTGCCACCCCGACGACGACATCCCGCCGCGTGTCCGCACCGGCCGCAGATGGCGCCCCGTCGATCACGCCGACCGCGACGCGTGCACCGACCTCGCAGCTCGTCCGACCGGTCACGCCGACCATCCGGCGTGCCCCTGGCACGCGGCCGAGCCGCCGCGTGCGGACCCGGAGCTCGTGATGTGGCGCTTCGACGTGATGAACACGACCGTCAGCGTCGCGGCGCCTCGCCTCGCCGCAGCGGCCGAGCACGCGCTCACCATCCAGATCGCCGACCTGTTCGCGGCGGTCGAGCGACG
Organism: Kofleriaceae bacterium; assembly: GCA_036794935.1. Classification (GTDB taxonomy): domain Bacteria; phylum Myxococcota_A; class Polyangia; order Haliangiales; family Haliangiaceae; genus JABFXX01. The sequence continues at coordinate 12,110 of DAIRFU010000048.1, forward strand.
GTTCAGCCGGTTCTTGCCTGCCAGCGAGCTCGCGTTGCTCAACCGCAGCGAGACCTCCATCGTGTCGGCGGAGATGATCGAGCTGTTGCGTGCCTGTCGCCGGCACGTCGAGGACACCGGCGGGCTCTTCGATCCCGCGGTGGGCGGCGCGCTGCACGCGGCAGGCTACGACCGCTCGTTCGCACCCGGCGCGCTGGACCGCGAGCACGTCCCGGCCGCGCCGCCGCTCGCTCGCTTCGACGAGCTCGTGATCGACGAGGCCGCGCGCGTCGTGCGCCGGCCGGCTCACGTGCAGCTCGACTTCGGCGGCTTCCTCAAGGGCCGGACCGTCGATCGCGCGATCGCTGCCATGCCATCGCCGGCCCTGATCGATGCAGGCGGCGACATGGCGCTCGCCGGCGCCGGTCCCGACGGCGACGGCTGGCTCGTCGACATCGAGGATCCTGCGGATCCGCGCGGGGTGCTCGCCACGCTGCGCGTCAGCGATCGCGCGGTCGCGACCAGCGCGCCCAATCGCCGGCGGTGGCGATCGGGCTCGACCCACGCGCATCACCTGATCGATCCACGCAGCGGCCGGCCGTCGAGCTCCGACCTCGCGCAGGTCACCGTGCTCGCGCCGAGTGCCGAGCAGGCGGACGTGCTCGCGAAGGTGGCGTTCCTGCTCGGCGGTCGCGAGGCGCGCGGCTTCCTCGCCGAGCGCCCCGAGGTCGCGGCCGTCCTGGTCACGCACGCTGGCTCGCTCGAGCTCGTCGGTGACGTCGAGCTCGCGGAGCTGTCGTCGGAGGTGGCCCATGGCTGAACGCTCTCTCGCGCGGGCCACGTGCCAAGGACTCGCACTCGCGATGATCGTGCTGGCCGTCGCAGGCGCGCTTGCCGGCCGGCTCGGGCTCGCGACGATCGCGGTCCCGCGCAGCGACAGTGCTGCCCCCTGGTTGCTGACGCGCGCCACCGGCATCACCGCGTTCGTCGCGCTCGCCCTCGACGTGGCGATCGGTCTGCTCGTCTCGACGCGCACCTCGCACGCGCTGTTCGCGAAGGGCGTGGCGGTCGAGCTCCACCGCTGGTTGTCGCCGCTCACGCTCGCGCTGGTGCTGGGCCATGTCGTGCTGCTGCTCGCGGACGGCTACATCCGGTTCGATGCGATCGACATGCTGGTCCCGTTCGCGTCGAGCTACCGGCCCGTCGCCGTCGGTATCGGCGTGATCGCCGCGTACGGCGCGCTCGTGGTCCACGCCAGCTTCGCCATGCGCAAGCGCCTCGGCACGCGGACCTGGCGTCGCCTGCACTACCTGTCCTTCGTCGCGCTCGTCGGCGCGGCACTGCATGGCGTGCTCGCCGGCAGCGACACCGGGATGACGTGGATCCAGGTGCTGTACGCCGCGCCGCTCGTCGCGGTGACCGCGCTGGTGGCGCTGCGAGTGGTGCGCGCCGTCAGGACACGATGACGATCGCGAGTGCCGCCGCCACGAGCGCGACCGCCGCGAGGACGGCGAGCAGCAAGCGCCGGCGCCCATGCGCGCGGGGATCGCCCGCGAGCGCCGCGAGCAGCGCGTGCATCGACCCGAACCGTGCCGCGGGATCGCGCGCGAGGCCGCGGCGGAGCACACGCGCGATCCACCGCGGCAGCGATGCCGACAGCGTGACCGAGCCGGGCGCCCTCCCCGTCCCCGGCCGCACGCCGGTCAGCAGCTCGTGCACGGCGATGCAGAAGCTGGACTGATCGCGCTGCAGGGGCGCCGGCTCGCGGCGGCCGAGTCCGAACCCGATGACCCGGACCTCGCCGTCGCCGGCGACGATCACGGTCTCCGGACGGAACGCGCGATGCACCACGCCGGCATCGTGAGCCGCGGCGAGCCCGCGCCCGGCGCGGATGCAGACCTCGACGATCTCGCGCTGGGAGCGGCCCCGGCAGTAGTCGCGCAGCGTCGTCCCCTCGACGAGCTCGGTCACCAGGTAGGCCGCGTCCTCGTCCACGATCAGGTCGTAGATCGCGACGAGGTTGGGATGGCGCACCTGCGCGAGCGCACGGGCTTGCTCGCGGAGCGCATCCTCGTCGCTCGCCGGCAACCGCTCGATCGCGACCGACCGCGACAGCTCCGGATCGTAGGCGCGCAGCCACGAGTCCGGCGCGGCACCGCCGGGCTCGTGCGCGAGGCGGTAGCGACCGAGGGTCCCGTCCAGCGCCGCGCGCGGAGCGCCGAGCTCGCAGGCGACCTCGCGATCGGTCGGGGCGAGTCGCCCGGGCTCCGCGTCCACCGCCACGAGCGCGGACAGCTCACTCCGGCAGGAGGCGCAGCGGTCGATATGCCGGTTCGCTGCATTCAGCTCGTCGGCCGCCAGCAGGCCGTCGACGTACGCCGCGAGCGTGTCGGAGTCGAGGTGCGGATCCATGAGCGCGCGCAGCGGCATGCTAGCCTCAAAGCCACCGCGGTGAGTGTCGCGTTGCTCATGACACAGCTCGAGACGTCGCGCCGCCCCCCGGTCGCGGCGATCCTCGATCTCGCGCAGCTGCTCGACGAACAGTACGCCGCCGCCGCGGCGCTCTGGCAGGGAGTCGCCGTCTCGCGCGAGCGCTATCTCGCGGAGCTCGCCCGGCGCATCAACGAGCGCGCGAGCGAGGATGCCGGGCGCGTGCTGCGAACCATGCCCGGCCCCGACCTCTACCTCGCGATCGGCTGCGCCGATCGGGATGCCGGCGCGCTCGCCGCGTTTCGTGACGCGATGGTGCCGCCGCTGCGCCGCGCGCTCGGCCGGCTCGCGCTGGCGCCGGCCACGATCGACGAGACCGTGCAGCGAGTGCTCGTCCTGTTGTTCGTCGGCGACGGCGGGCCGCCCCAGATCGGCAAGTACAGCGGCAAGGGCACGCTGCGCAGCTGGGTGCGCTCGATCGGCGTGCGTACGGGCCGCCGGCTCGCCGGGCTCGGCCACGACATCGGCAACGAGGACGAGATCGCCGCGCTGCCGGCGGCCGTCGCCGATCCCGAGCTCGAGTTGCTCCGCGCCCGCTACGCCGAACAGGTACGCCGGGCCTTCGCGACCGCGTTCAGGGAGCTGACCGAGCGCGAGCGCAACGTGCTGCGCCAGTACCACATCGACGGGCTCACGATCGATCAGCTTGCCGCTCTCTACCAGGTCAACCGGGCGACCACCGCGCGCTGGGTCGCCGGTGCCAGGCTCTCGGTCGTCGCGAAGACGCGCGCGCAGCTCGTGGACCAGTTCGGGATCGCCGCGACCGACGTCGACAGCATCATCCGGATCGTCCGCAGCCAGCTCGCGCTCAGCGTGCGGGATCTCTCCTCCTGAACGTCACTCGGTGATGCGACATCCGGCCCGACCACCCCACCAGGAGGTGCATGCATGCGATTGCTCGCTCCGACCTCGACGCCGGCGACGACCCGCTCGATGGCGCCGCGCTGTACTGTCCGAGCTGCGGCGACGGGTTCGCCCCAGCGTGGGATCGCTGCCCCGAGGACGGCAGCGCGCTCGTGCGGGCCGGACACGCTGCCGACCCGCTGCTCGGCCGCCTGCTCGACCGGCGATTTCGCGTCCTGCGGCCGCTCGCCCAGGGCGCCATGGGCACCGTCTACGCGGGCGTCCAGCTCCCGATCAAGCGCGCGGTCGCCATCAAGGTGATCCGCGACGACCTCGGGTACGACGACGCGGTCGCGCAGCGCTTCCTGCGCGAGGCTTATCTGTCGAGCCGGCTCTCGCACCCGAACATCGTCGACGTGCTCGATTTCGGCGAGACGGCGGACGGCTGTCTCTACCTGGTGATGGATCTGCTGCGCGGCAAGATGCTCGATGCCGTGCTCGCGGAGACCGGTCCGCTGTCGGTGCGCCGCGCGTGCGAGATCGGGCTCCAGCTGTGTAGCGCGCTCGTCACCGCGCACGCGCACGGCGTCGTTCACCGCGATCTCAAGCCGGCGAACATCTGCCTGCTCGCCGAGCTCGGTGACTGGGTCAAGGTGCTCGACTTCGGTCTCGCGAAGTCGGTGTTCCAGGATCCGGGGAACGAGATCACGCTCGCCGGCGCGGTGATCGGTACGCCGCTCTACATGGCGCCCGAGACGATCTATGCCGGGCTCGCCGAGCCACGCAGCGACCTCTACGCGCTCGGCTGCATCCTCTACGAGCTCCTCACCGGGCAGCCGCCCTTCACGGGCGACTCGGGCGCGCTCGTGCTCGCCCGCCACCTCGATGACGAGCCGCCACCGCTGCCGGAGGAGGTGCCGCCGACGCTGCGCCTCTTGGTCCTGGCCCTGCTCGCGAAGACCCCCGAGCACCGCCCGGCGAACGCGCTGACCGTGTGCGCGCTGCTCGAGCACTGCCTGGCCGCCGAGCTGGCCGCCGAGCTGCCGACGGCAGTCGAGGCCGCCCTGCTCGACCTCGACGACGCAGACGAGAAACCCTGACAACGGGTTGTCACGGTTTCGATCGCTCGCCGTTTCGCCAGCTTGACACCTGAACAGACGCTCCGTAGGGTGTCGGGCCTATGGCTCGTAGCCTCGGTCCTGGTCGTCACGATCCGCAGCGCGAGCCAGACAAGATCGTCGTCGAGGGTGCCCGCGAGCACAACCTCCACGTCGACCACCTCGAGCTGCCCAAGCACCGGCTCGTCGTGATCACCGGGCCGAGCGGCTCGGGCAAGTCGTCGCTCGCGTTCGACACGCTGTACGCGGAGGGCCAGCGCCGCTACGTCGAGTCGCTGTCCGCGTACGCGCGCCAGTTCCTCGGCCAGATGGAGAAGCCGAAGTACGAGCGCATCCGCGGCCTGTCGCCGACGATCGCGATCCAGCAGAAGAGCGCCTCGAGCAACCCGCGCTCGACGGTCGGCACGATCACCGAGATCTACGACTACCTGCGCGTGCTCTACGCGCGCGCCGGCGAGCAGCGCTGCTACCAGTGCGGCGGGCCGGTCGGCGCACGCACGGCGAGCGAGATCGTCGACGAGCTGGCCGCGCTGCCCGAGAAGACCGCGGTCACCGTGCTCGCGCCGAAGGCGGAGAACCGCAAGGGCGAGTTCCGCGAGCTGTTCATCGAGCTGCGCAAGGCCGGCTTCGTGCGCGTGCGGATCGACGGCATGATCATCCGGCTCGACGATGTCGATGCGCTCGAGAAGAAGAAGAAGCACTCGATCGAGCTCGTGATCGATCGCATCACGATCAACAAGAACGACAAGGGCCGGCTCACCGACTCGGTCGAGACCGCGCTGCGCGAGGGCAAGGGCAAGATCATGGTCGAGGTGCCCGGAGAGGGCGATCGCCGTGCCGGCCTGCGCGTCTACTCGGAGTCGAATGCGTGCCCGACCTGCGGCATCGGGTTCCCCGAGCTGAGCCCGCAGAGCTTCTCGTTCAACTCGCCGCTCGGCATGTGCGTCGAGTGCAACGGGCTCGGCGAGCGGCTCGCCGCCGATCCGGATCTCGTGATCCCGGATCCGACCCGGTCGATCCGCGACGGCGCGGTCGCGGTGTGGGGCGAGGCGATCGCGAAGGACACGGGCTGGACGACGAACATCGTCAAGGCGCTCGCGAAGTCGTTCAAGATCGATCTCGACAAGCCGTGGAACAAGCTCGGCGAGAAGCAGAAGGACGTGCTGCTCTACGGCACCGGCGACAAGCGCGTCAGCGTGTCCTGGGAAGGGCGTCACTCGACCGGCGAGTGGGCGATGCGCTTCGAGGGCATCCTCGCGCAGCTCGAGCGCCGGCACCGCGAGTCGTCCAGCGAGCGCACCAAGGCGCACTACGAGCAGTTCTTCCGCGCGATCCCGTGCGCGGTCTGCCACGGCACGCGCCTGCGGCCGGAGTCGCGCGCGGTGTTCGTCAACGAGAAGCCGATCGTCGATGTCACCGGCATGACCGTGCGCCAGGCATACGAGTTCATCTCGACGATGAAGCTCACCGGCTCGCGTGCCCAGATCGCCGGCGAGGTGCTCAAGGAGATCAAGAACCGGCTGACGTTCCTGCTCGACGTCGGCCTCGATTACCTGACGCTGCACCGCTCGGCGGGCACGCTGTCGGGCGGCGAGGCACAGCGCATCCGGCTCGCGTCCCAGCTCGGCA
>DAIRFU010000476.1:0-5721 GCA_036794935.1 Kofleriaceae bacterium
CGCACTCGAACAATGCGAAGCAGCGTCGCCACAGCCCATTCGTCGCGCAGCAACCGATCTCTGAGGTGCCACGTCGACACGAGGCTCGTCGCAATCATTCGCGCGAATCGCGCCTCCACCAGTGACCGTTCACGGGCCCTCCCCGACCGTTCGCTGCACCATCGCGCCGCTCGCAGGATGACACCGCGGGCGGCACGCGGCGGCCGCTACGGTGGCCGCGCATGGGCTGTCTCACCTGCTTGGTCCTCGCCGGTTCGTCCCTGTTCGACCCGCGCAGCATCACGGCGGACCGGGCGTCGGCGATCCGGCTCGACGGGATCCTCGACGAGCCGGTGTGGTCGACCGCGATCGCCGGCGAGCACTTTATCGAGCAGAGCCCGGTGCCGGGCATCGAGGCGTCACTCGCGACGAGCTTTCGGGTCGCGTTCGACGAGCGCGCGCTCTATGTCGCGGTCCGTCTCGACGATCCTGCGATCGGGGAGCTGCAGGCGCCGCTCGGCCGGCGCGACGACGAGAACGCGTCGGACTGGTGCTTCGTCGAGATCGACAGCCGCCGCGATCGGCGCACGGCGTTCTCGTTCGGCGTCAATCCGGCGGGGCAGCAGGTGGACGGCGTGTTCTTCGACGACAGCAACTACGACGCGTCGTGGAATGCGGTGTGGGAGGCGGCGACGCACGTCGACGCAACCGGATGGACGATCGAGTACCGGCTGCCGTTCGCGATGTTCGCGTTCGCGCAGCCGCGCGCGGGCGAGCCGATGCGGTGGGGGATCAACGTGTATCGGTCGAATCCGCACACGGGCGAGGTCGCGAACTGGTCGCCGCGCGTGCCGCAGCTCGCCGGCGTGGTGTCGCGGTTCAACGAGCTCGTGGTTCCCGCGGCGCCGCACGTGCATCGCCTCGAGCTCGTGCCGTACGGGCTCGTCCAGGCGGATGGCGGCGGCGACGTCGACGCGCGCGGCGGGGTCGATCTCGACCTCGGCATCACGCAGAGCCTGTCGCTGTCCGCGACGATCTTGCCCGACTTCGGGCAGGTCGAGGCCGACCCGACGCAGCTGAACCTGACCGCGTTCGAGCTGTTCCAGCAGGAGCGCCGGCCGTTCTTCACCGAGGGCATCGACGCGTTCACGTTCGACACCTCGCTCGCGCTCGTCTCGCGCGACGACTCGTTCGCCGACGAGGCCGCATTCTACTCGCGCCGGATCGGCCGCGCGCCCGCGGGCGATGTTCCCGCCGGTGCACGCACGCCGCTCGCGACCGACATCCTGGGCGCCGCGAAGCTGTTCGGCCGCTCGCGTGACGGCTGGCGCGCCGGCGTGCTCGCCGCCGTCACCGATGGCGCCGACGCAATGCTCGTCGATGGCAGCGAGCGCGCGGTCGCCGCACTCACCGAGACCGCCGTGCTCCGCGTCGTCCGCGAGTCCGCCGACGGCAACGCCGCCGCTGGCGTGTTCGCGAGCGGCTTGCATCGCCACGTCGACGGCGAGCTCGCAACCGAGCTCGTGCGCGACGCCGGCATCGTCGGCCTCGACGCGCGGCTGCGATGGAGCGCGAAGACGTACGAGGCGCGCGCGTGGGCGCTCGCGAGCGGGCAGCGCGGCACGGCGGACGCGATCGCGCGCCTCGCCGATGCGCCTTGGCATTACCTGAATCGGCCCGACGCGCCCCGGCTGCGCCTCGACGCCGGCGCGACGCGACTCGACGGTGGCGCCGCCGAGGCCCGGCTCGCGAAGGTCGGCGGCGATCTGCTGTGGAGCGTCTCCGCGCGCGCGATCTCGCCGGGCTTCGACGTCAATGACCTCGGCTTCCAGCGCAACAGCGACTGGGCACTCGTCGCCGCGCAGTGGAGCTTCGCGCGCTATCCCGCCGCCCATTCGTGGCTGCGCCAGTGGACCGTCGGCACCGACAATGCCGGCCTCGGCTACAGCTGGGGCGGCGAGCGCCGCGCCGCGGTCGTCGACGCCTACGGCCGCCTCGATCTCGCGAGCTACTGGGACGCCACGCTCACCGTCCAGCACGACTTCGCGGTGCGCTCGACGGAGTGGCTGCGCGGCGGTCCGTCCATCGAGCTCCCCGCGCGCGAGCTCGCGAAGCTGGCCGTGCACACCGACACGCGGCGCACGACGTACGCGGGCCTCGAGGGCATGCTCGCGCGCGAGCCCGGCAGCGACTCGCGGCTCGCGAGCATCGCACCGTCGCTCACGCTGCGCGTCTCCGACCACGTCGCGGGCACGGTCGGTGCGAGCTACGCGGATCAGGTCGTCGGCTGGCAGCTCGTCGCGAGCGCGCCGCCGGACTACCTCGTCGCGCGATTGCATCAGCGCACGGTGTCGATGTCGGTGCAGGCGGACCTCGCGTGGTCGCCGAAGCTGATCTTCCAGCTCTACGCGCAACCGTTCGCGACCGTCGGCCGGTACTCGCGCTACGCCCTCCGCGACGGCGATCGGTTTCCGGCACTCGCCGCCGACGAGGTCACGATCACCGACGATACCGTCGACGTCCACCGCGGCACGACCGCGATCACGCTCCCGCGCCCCGATGGCGTCGCCCGTTCGCTGAACGCATCGGCGGTCGTGCGCTGGGAAGTCGCGCCGGGATCGTTCTTGACCGCGGTGTGGAGTCATCGCGGCGATGCCGCGCTCCTCGATCCGAGCGCTCGCCTCGGGCTCACCGATGTGTTCGACGAGCCCGGCACCGACGTGTTCCTCGTCAAGCTCGGCTGGCGATGGGCGCCGTGATCAGCCGCGCGTACCGAGCAGCTTCTCGAGCGCCTCGCGCCGTCGCCGGCTGACCGGCAGCCGCACGCCATCGAGGACGACCATCAGCTCTGGGCCGTGGATCAGCCCGCTGATGCGATCGACGTTGACGAGCGCGCCGCGGTGAATGCGCACGAAGCGTGCGGGATCGAGCTGGCCCTCGAGCGCCGAGAGGCTCTGTCGCACGACGTGCACCGCGTCGCCGACATGGAGCGCCGCGCAGTAGTCCTGCGCCTCGATCCAGTCGATGTCGCGCACCGCGATCACCGTCGAGCGATCGCCGAGGCGCGCGACCAGCCGGTCCGCGAGCGGCCGACGCGCGCCGACGCTCTCGACCAGCGCCGCCATCCGGCGCCCCAGGTCGGCCGCGCGGTGGTCCGCGCTCGCCCGGCGCAGCCGCTCGATCGCCGCATCGAAGCGCTCCTCGGCGACCGGCTTCATCAGGTAGTCGAGCGCGTGCGCCTCGAACGCGCGCACCGCGAAGCTGTCATGCGCGGTCACGAAGATCGTCAGCGGCGGTGTCGCGAGCTCGGCGATCACGCCAAAGCCGTCGAGCTCCGGCATCTGAACATCGAGCAGCAGCACGTCGGGTACCTCGGCCTCCACCGCGGCGACCTCTTCGCGGCCATCGCACGCCTCCGCAACGAGCGTGAGATCCGCATGGCGCGCGATCAGCTGGCGCAGCGCGAGCCGGCCCAGCGGCTCGTCGTCGGCAAGCACGACTCTCATGACGGCACCCGCATCGGCAGCTCGATCGCCGCCGTGGTCCGATCGTTTTCTGTCGCGAGCTCGAGCTCGCCGCCCGCGCCGTACAGGCGCCGTAGGCGCTCGCGTGTGTTGCGCAGCCCGACGCCGTTGGCCTGCTCGACCGAGAACGTCGCCGCGACGCCCGGTCCGTCGTCGCATACCGTCAGCCGGAGGCGATCGCCGTGCCGCACCGCCGCGATGTCGAGCCGCCCCGCACGCGACCTCCGCGCGATGCCGTGCTGCACCGCATTCTCGACGAGCGGCTGCAGCACGAGCTGCGGCACGAGTGCGTCGCGTACGTCGTCGGCGATGTTCCAGTCGATCGTCAGACGATCGCCGAGCCGTACCCGCTGGATCTCGAGATACGTCTCGAGCAGGGCGAGCTCTTCGCGCAGCGGAATCTCCTGCGGGGCGTCGCTGCGCAGCAGCGTCCGCAGCAGGTCGCCGAGCAGTACGAGTACGCGCGCCGTCGCCTCCGCGTCGCCCGCGCGCGCGAGCGCCACCGCGGCGTTGAGCGTGTTGAACAGGAAGTGGGGCTGGAGCTGCGCCTGGAGCGCCGACAGCTGTGCGCGCACGAGCTGGTTCTCGAGCTGCGCGCGTGCGAGCTCGGCCGCGCGACGGCGACGCGCCGCCTCGAGCGCGAGGCCCGCCGCAAACACGCCAGCGAACACGAGCAGCTGGTAGGGCAGCCAGTCGATCACGCCCATGGCGAGTGCGTATCCGACGTGCTCGTAGTCCTTCGCCCCGACGAGGTGACTCAACCCGCCGTTGAGCAGACCGAAGCCGACGCCGAGCGCGAGCGCGAGCGCGATGTTGCCGACGAGTGCCCGACCGCGCAGCGCGCCGACCGCCGCCGCACGCCGCACGATCCACGGCGTGACCGGCACCCAGACCAGCCAGGGCAGACCCTCGCGCACGAGCGCCGGTGCGACGGCGTCGAGCCGACTGCCCGTCGTGTAATAGACGGACTGCAGCGTGGTCAGCAGCGCGGGGAGGCACCACGCCCCGACGAGCAGGCCGACCGAACGCATCCGCATACCGCGAGGATACCCCCTCGGCGGGTCAGAACAGGCTCGTCGAGCAGGCGTCGCCGTCGAGGATTGCCGTGGTCGCGAGATTCGAGCAGCACCCGCACGCGACGCCCCTCGAGCTCGGGCACGCACCTCTCCAGCTCGATCGTACCGCCAGTGCACGAACCCCGTCTTCGGGGTCGCCCTCGTCGCGCCCTCCTGAATTCCCGGACGGCTCGGCGCGATTCTCGCGTAACGTCCGAAGGTTCCAAGTTTCGTGCACGGAGGGCCTACTGCATGGAAATGATTTTCGACCATCATCGACGAAGGACACTCCGAACGACGTGCGTCGTGCGTTCTCGCCGAAGCTGTCGCGCGGATCTCGGATCTGCTGAGAAGCAATAAAGCGGACGCATCGTTCCGATGACAAGGTCGCAGTGAAGGAGATGGGTATGCAATCGGCGAAGACTCTGTTCGGGCGGCCGACAAGCGATGTCACCGATGAGTAGAGGCCGCGCTGGATACTGGAGCCCGGCGCGAGAGGCCGATCTGCCCGGAGGCGTCGACATGGGGGCCACTACATCGCCGTGGGCCAGGGTTAATTTCGTCGTGCTCGTGTGCTACAGCGATCGAGCGCGATGACCAAGCCGAAAATCTACGCGATGAGTTTTGCGAGCGTGTATCCGCTCTACGTCGAGAAGGCGAAGAAGAAGGGTCGAACGAAAGCGGAAGTGGACGAGGTCATCTTCTGGCTCACCGGCCATCAAGCGAAGAGTCTGAGGAAGGCCATCGACGCGAAGCTGGATGTCGAAACCTTCTTCGCCAAAGCTCCCCGGTTTCATCCGAAGGCCTCGTTGATCACGGGAGTGGTCTGCGGCGTTCGCGTCGAAGAGGTCGAGGAGGAGACCATGCGCAAGATCCGCTATCTCGACAAGCTCATCGACGAGCTCGCCAAGGGCAAAGCGATGAACAAGATCTTGCGCACGTAGCGGCGCGTCACGCGCAGCGGGCGCGCGAGCGCTGCTGCAAGAAGCTCGGCGTTACGCCCCCCGCGTCGTCATCACATCATCATCGCGGGCACGGTCACGCGCACGTCATCGTCGCCGCGCACGACCTCGACATCGCGCGCGAACCACGCGCGCAGCAGGTCGCGCTGCGCCTCGGCATGAGGCGTCCAGCCGATCGCGCGCAGCTCACCGCCGGCCGCG
>DAIRFU010000477.1:0-5719 GCA_036794935.1 Kofleriaceae bacterium
GTTTGTTGCCCCAGATGACGATCAGCTTCGAGTGCACGAAGTCTTCGAGTGCGACGCCGGGCATCGCACCGTAGAGGCCGCGTGCCGCTGCGACCGTCGCCGCCGCGCAGTACGTGCGATCGAGGTTCGACGAGCCGAGCCGGCGGAAGAACCGCGTCGCGAGCGCACCCTCGGTCAGCCAGCCGTTGGAGCCGCCGTAGTGAAACGGCAGGATCGCCTCGCCGCCCGAGCGCCCGCGGATCTGCTGCATGCGCTCGGCGACGTAGGCAAGCGCCTCGTCCCACGTCGCCTGCCGCCACGCGTCGGCCCCCTTGGCGCCGGTGCGGATCATCGGGTGCCGAACGCGGTCGTCGCTGTAGACGTGATCGCCGATCTTGCGGACCTTGCCGCAGACAAAGCCGTCGGTGAGCGGCGCGCGACGATCACCGTCGACGCCGACGATCCGGCCCTCGTCGAGCGTGACCGTCAGGCCGCACAGGTCGGGGCAGTCGAGGGGGCACGCGCTGCGCCTTTGTTCCACGCGCGCACTCTACCGGATCAGAAGGCGCCGCCGATCCCGAATGTGGTGGTCGACGGGCCGGCACCGGCCGTGGTCTTGCCGATCACGGGGGATACAGAGAGCTTGGGCGCGTCCATGTTGCGGGTCAGCACGCCGGCGATGATGAGGCCGGCCGCCATGCCGCCAAGCGAGTAGTTCGCGGTCCGCTCGCGCTCGCTCTGGCTATCGGCGTCCGCGGCCTGGGTCACGACGTTCTCGATCGCGATGCCGACGAACACGCCCACGGTCCCGCCGACGTCGATCAGCGCGGCGCGCCCGCGGCTGACCGTGAAGTAGCGGGTCAGCAGGACGCCGCCGAGCGTGCCCATGCCGAGCCCGGACAGCATGATGCCGGCGCCGACCGTGCGCTCGCTGTTCGCGCCGAAGCTGCCGAGGAACAGCGCGCCGGTCACGCTGCCCCACAGCGCGCCCGAGTTGATCACCGCCGCATCGCCCGGGCGGATGTGCAGCCGCGAGCCCGCGTAGTAGCCCAGGCCGGCGCCCGCGATCAGGCCGCCGCCGATCACCGGCAGGACTCGCTGCGGGTCGTCGGTGAACAGCAGCGCACCGGCGCCGCCGGCCGTACCGCCGATCAGCGACGAGGTGATCGTCAGCGAGCTGGTGCCGAGCGGGACATCGCGCGGCGTGCCGAAGTACGTGCCGAGAAAGCCCGCCGCGGTGCCCGCGCCGAGGCCGCCGACGATCAACAGCCCGTTCGTCGACGCCGCGCCGAGGAGACTGCCCGCGACGCCGCCACCGACCGCCGAATACGCGAGCAGCTGGCGGCGCCCGACCTGCGGCTCCGGCGGTAGCTCGAACGAGACCTGCGTCGGCAGATCCGGCACGACCTCGATCTCGCGCGACACCGAGAGCCGCCCCGATGCCTCCGCGCTCAGCGTGTACGTGCCGCCCGGCAGCTCCGCCACCACGGCCCCGGTTCCGATCTGACGCTTGTCGAGGAACAGCCGCGCGTCGGCCGGGACGACGCGCACGCGGAGGGTGCCCTTGAGCGGCTCGAGCTTCGTGAAGATCGTGTACGGCTTGCCGATCTTCGCGGGGACATCCTGGGTCACCGGGTGAAACCCCGGGTGCTCGATCAACACCTGATAGCGGCCGCCGGGGACCTCGAGCTCCTGGCCGGAGCGGCCGCGCCCCGCGATGCCGGCGTCGTTCGACAGCGTGATCGTCGAGCCGGACGGGTCGGTGTTGATCAGGATCTTCGCCTTGAGCGCGCCGAGCACGTTGATGCGGGCGATCACGTTCTTGCGCTCGTCCTGCGGATCGGGGGCGCACGCGTTCGGCCGGCGTGCATCCTGCGGCACGCTCATCACGAACCGCTCGAGGTACGCGATCGCCTTCTCGTAATCGAGCTCGCGCTCGTACGCCTGACCGATGTCCTTGAGGATCGTGTAGTACGGCGCGATGCAGTACGCGGCGACGAGCTCCTGCACGGCGCCCTTGTAGTCGCCCTGCACGTAGAGCACCTCGCCACGCTCGAAGTGCTCCGACCCGATCGTGCGCAGCTCGCCGGGCGTGACCTGCGGCGGCGGCGGGCAGTCGTCGATCTCGAGGATCGGGATCTCCTTGCCGATGTAGCCGGCGTCACGCGTGCGCGGATCACCAGCCTGCGCGTGGGCAGACGCGGCGAACACGGCGATCGCGCAGATCGCGAACCAGACCCTCACTGCTTGTGAACTGTACCGCCAGTCGCGAACGGGTTGGTACCCAGCTCGCCACCGGTGTGGTTCGTGGGCTGCGGGCCGCTGCCCTGGTTCGTCGGCCGGATCTTCGTCCGCTTCGGCGGGCCCTTGACCGGCTTCTTCAACGTCAGGAACACGCGCTGGCCGTCCCGGCGCTCCTCGGGGTTGATCATCGTCGTCGCCTCGTCGTAGCCGTCGAGCTGCGCGGTGATCTTGACCTCCTTGTTGTTCTTGACGAGCACCAGGTCGGTCGGCGCGTTACCGACGAGCTCGGACTCGCGATAGATCACCGCGTGCGGCGGATCGGTGACGATGCGCAGCGTGATCTTCTCGACCTCCGGCTCGGCGACCGCGGCGGCCGCGTCGATCGGCGGCGCGACCACGGCGACACCCGCATCGATCCGCAGGGCGGCCTGTTGCTGCTGCGCCTGATGCTTCTGCTTGCTGCCCATCAGGAGCATCACGACGATCGCGACGCCGCCGACGGCGACGCCGATGCCGCCGATCGCCCACGCGATCCGCGGGATCTTCGGCCGGGGCAACAGCCGGCGCGGGCCGGTGATCTTCGCGCGCTCCGTCGAGTGCGTCGGGTCTTCGAGGACCGCGCTGACGTCGTGCAGCATCTCGGTCGCGTTCTCGTAGCGATCGCCGCGTTCCTTTGCCATCGCGCGACCGACGATGGCCTCGAACTCCTCGGTCAGCTCGGGGCGAACCTCGCGCACGGGTGCGGGGTCCTCGTTGAGCACCTGCGAGATCACCGAGAGGTAGTTGTTGCCGGAGAACGGCACGCGGCCGGTCGCCGCCTCGTACATGATCACGCCGAGCGCGTAGATGTCGACGCGGTGATCGAGATCCTCGTCGCCGCGCGCCTGCTCGGGGGACATGTACAGCGGCGTGCCGAGCACCATGCCGGTCTGGGTCAGCCGCACCGCCTCCTCGTCCTCGCTCGACGCGCGCAGCGACTTGGAGATGCCGAAGTCCACGACCTTGACGAAGTCCATCTCCTTGCGGCGGAGCAGGAAGATGTTCTCCGGCTTGATGTCGCGGTGGACGACCCCCTTGGCGTGCGCGGCTGCGAGCGCCGACGCGGCCTGCTGCGCGATGCGCAGGATGCGCTGCTCCGGCAGCTTCGGCTCGCGCGCGAGGCACTCCGCGAGCGACTCGCCCTCGAGGAATTCCATCACGACGAACGTGCGGCCGTCCTCGGTGTTGCCGAAGTCGGTGATGTCGATGATGTGCTCGTTGCCGATCGACGACGCGAGCTGCGCCTCCTGCTTGAGGCGCTTCACGATCGCCTCGCGCTGCGCGTACTTCTCGAGCAGGACCTTGACCGCGACGCGCTTGCCGATCAGCGTGTGCGTCGCCTCGTAGACCGCGCCCATGCCACCCTGGCCGACCTTGCGCGTGACGAGGTAGCGCCCCGACAGCGTCGAGCCGACGAGCTCGGTGAGAGTGGCGCCCGATCCGGTGACGTCCGTCGCGGTCGGCCGCGCATCCATCGTCGCGAGCATCGATCGCTCGCTCGAGTCGTTCGCGATCGCGACCGCGGTATCGCCGGCCCCCATCGCCGTGTCGCTCGCGCCATCGAGCGAGCGAACGACGAGACGCCCAGGGGTATCGGCCGCAGGCCGCCCCGGCGAAGACCCACCGCCGGGCTTGTCGCCAGAACCCGTAGACATTCGCCCCTTACCGACGATGGTAGGTGGCCGGACCGGCCAAGTCAAACCAGCTCGGCGCTCTCACGATGCCGAAACGGTTCAGGGTTTGCCCACACCTCGGAGTACGTCGATTCATATTGCCAACATTCGAATGGTGGAATATATAAAACTCGTGCAGGCCGGACGCGCAGATCTGTTCCGTCTCCTTGGAGATGAGGACCGGCTGCGGCTGCTCGCCCTGTGTGCGGAAGAGGAGCTGACGGTCGGCGAGCTGGCCCAGCTGCTCGGCGAGAGCCAGCCGCAGGTGACCAAGAAGACACAGCCGCTGCGCGAGGTCGGCCTGCTCAGCGCGCGCCGCGACGGTACCCGCACGCTGCTCAAGGTCGACGACCGGCTGCTCGGCTCGCGGGACGCGGACGGCGGCCGGCCCTCCGATCCGGTGATCGCCGCCGCGCTCGAGGAAGGGCGCACGCTGTGCAGCCGCGATGGCTCGCTCTCGAAGATCGCGCGCGTGGTCGCGCAGCGCGAGGAGCTGTCGCGCCGCCTGTTCGAGACGCCGAGCGGTGAGCTCGCACCTGCACCTTCTGCCGACACGTCGCTGCTCGCTTGGACTCCGCTGCTCGCGCCCCTGTTGCCCGGCCGCGTGCTCGCCGTCGACATCGGCACCGGTGAGGGCGCACTGCTCCCGCTGCTGTCGCCGCTCTACGAGCGGGTGATCGCGGTCGATCGCAGCCCGGCGCGGCTCGCTCGCTGCGGCGCCCGCGTCGCGACGTGGGGCCTGCCGAACGTGCGGCTGCGCGAGGGCAGTGTCGAGGACGCGACTCTCGCCGAAGAAGTGCACCAGCGCGGCGGTGCCGACCTCGTCGTGATGGCACGCATGCTCGTCCACGCGAGCCGGCCACAGGATGCGATCACGTCGGCGACGCGGCTGTTGCGCGCCGGCGGCCACCTCGCGATCGTCGATTACCTCCCGCACGACGTCGAGTCGCTGCGGGAGCAAGGCCACGTCTGGCTCGGATTCGAGCCGGCGAAGCTGCGCACCTGGCTCGAAGCTGCCAAGCTCGCGCCGGTCGCGCTCGGGCCGTTTCCGCCCTCACACACCCCTGCTCTGCAACTCGCTGTCGGTAGAAAACCTGGAGACCATCATGGATACGCGCACTGAATTTCCTGCCTTCCTCATCAAAGACGCCACGCTCGCCGAGCTCGGCCGCAAGAAGATCCGCATGGCCGAGAAGGAGATGCCCGGCCTGATGGCACTCCGCGCCGAGTACGGCGCGCAGAAGCCGCTCAAGGGCGCGCGCGTCGCGGGTTGCCTGCACATGACGATCGAGACCGCGGTGCTGATCGAGACGCTGGTCGCGCTCGGCGCCGAGGTGACGTGGACGTCGTGCAACATCTACTCGACGCAGGACGAGGCCGCCGCCGCGATCGCGAAGGCCGGCGTCCCGGTGTTCGCGTGGAAGGGCGAGTCGCTCGAGGACTACTGGAAGAACATCGAGCTCCAGCTCACCGCGTTTCAGGGCGGCAAGGGCCCGAACCTGATCCTCGATGACGGCGGTGATCTGACGCTGCTCGTCCACAAGGGCGCCGAGGTCGAGAAGAAGGGCAAGGCTCCCGATCCGGCGAGCGCGACGAACGACGAGATGCGCGTGATCTACAACGTGCTGAACGCGAGCCTCGCGAAGAGCAAGGACCGGTTCACGAAGATCGCGGCCGAGATCAAGGGCGTCTCCGAGGAGACCACGACCGGCGTGCACCGCCTCTACGAGATGGCGCAGAAGGGCACGCTGCTGTTCCCGTGCATCAACGTCAACGACTCGGTC
>DAIRFU010000478.1:0-5708 GCA_036794935.1 Kofleriaceae bacterium
CAGCCGTACGTGCTCTCCATGCCGAAGTACGAGAGGCTCTTCGACAGCAGGCTCTGGCGCCGCGAGTACGGCGTATCCGACGCGTAGTGGATGATGCCGAGCTCGAAGCTGTTCTGATCCACGAGCGACACGATCTCGTCCCTGGGATGGCGGCGCGGCTCGGCGATCTCGTAGCCCGCCGACAGGTACGGCCCCGCCTCCATCTCCATCACCGTGTAGCCCTCGCGATAGAACACATCCATGTACTCGCGGTTCTGCAGGAACGCGGAGCGCACGGTGAGTGCCTTCTGGTTGTCGAGCACGGTGCCGTGCCGCATGAACGGCTGGACGTCCGAGGCGACGAGCGCGTTGCGGAACAGGTACGTGTTGCGCGAGTGCTCGTCGTGAACGACCTTGCTGATCATGACGTCGCCGACGCGGCCGTTGAGCGTCGCGGCCTTGCCCATGATGTAGATACCGCGCAGCTCGTCGACGCCGAGCGCGATCGCCGACAGATGGTGATACGCGGCCATGCCGAGCGGGTAGTCGATGTTGACGATCACGGCGCGGCTGGCCACGAGCTTCTCGATGTCGGGCACGCACACGCGCGGATCCAGGTTCTCGATGCGCAGCTGGGACAGATCGATCACCTGCGCGTCGACGTCGATCTTGCCGGGCGAGCCGATCGCGTGGATGCCGGCATTTCGATCGAACTCCTGGACGTGGATCATCCGGCCGTCCTCGCCCGGCTCGTGGATGAACGCGCGGAGCGAGTAGTAGAGGATCGCGGTCGCGTCGGCCTCGTTACCTGCGGCGAGCGCCTCCTCGTAGCGCGGCGCGAGGTCCTCGAAGTTGCGGCGGCGCAGGAACGAGACGATCTCGTCGCGGTGCGCGAGCGCGTAACCGCCCAGGAGGTTCGCGAGCGAGTGGCTGTTCGACGACACGAAGTAGACCGGCCGGCCCTGCGGCACGGTCGGCGCGATCGCGTTCCACCAGCGCTGGGCCGAGCGCTGGTACTCGCGAAACGAGCCATCGAGCAGCCGCACGAAGACATCGCAGTCGTGCGCGATCATGTCGCGCAGGATCTGATCCGAGCTCGGACCGAGCGCACCGCGCAGGCGCGCGATGTCGACGTCGTCGGTGCCGAGCGCGGCGGCGAGCCCGGCGTCGTCCGTCACGTCGGTGATCCGCCCTGTCATCAGCCGCACCCGCAGCTTGTTCCACTCGATCTGGTACGCGGTCAGGATCGGGACGAGATCGTCGATGTCCGAGCCGGAGGCGACGAACACGGCGAGCGTCTGGCCGCCGTCCCAGCGCAACGGCCGCCGCCGGCCGCGGGTGCGGACCACCTGCCAGCGCTCGATCGGAAACCCGGCCGCGCGGAACTGAGCCGGACTCTGACCGAGCACGATGCGCCGGATGTTCGGCATGCAGTCCGGCAGGCGCGCGGCGCTGTAGGCGAACGCGGCGAGATCGGGGTTGGGGTCCTCGGCGCCGAGGTGCAGGCTCGAGCGCGAGTAGAGGTGCGCCTCCTCGAAGGCGCGCACGCGCACGTCGCCGCTGGACCGCAGGAGCGAGTAGTACGTCCGGATATAAAGGTCGATCTCGTCGCTCGTGGCGCGAGGAGGCTGGCGATCCATGTGCCGGCGGAGGGTAGATCACCTTGGACGGTAAATCGCTTTTCCTGGCCGCCGGTTAGTGCTAACCAAGGCGCACCTGTGAGCAAGGAAGAGCTAGTCCATCTCGACGGCGAGGTCATCTTGATTGCGAAGGGCGGCAACTTTCGCGTCAAGCTCGACAACGGCCACGAGGTTCTGGCCAAGCTCGCCGGCAAGGTGCGCCGGCACCGCATCCGCGTCGTGCTCGGTGACCGCGTGACCGTCGCGGTCTCGCCGTACGACCCGACGCGCGGGTTCATCGTATATCGCCAACGCTGATCGGAGAGTCGGGCTGCTAGACTGCCAGCGATGGCAGACAGCCCGCTCTACGTAGGGATCGATCTGGGCACGACAAACTCGGCAGCGGCCGTGTTCGATGGCGAGCACGTCGCGGTCGTACGCAACGCGCAGGGCGCGACGGTCACACCCTCGGTCGTCCGCGTCGACAAGCAGGGCCGGATCACGGTCGGCACGCGCGCGCGCCGGTTCGTCGAGCAGGACCCGGCGAACACCGCCGCGGAGTTCAAGCGCCTGATGGGGACCGACCGCGCGATCGAGTTCCCGGCCGCGGGCGTGACAAAGCAGCCGCAAGAGCTGTCGGCCGAGATCCTGAAGGCGTTGCGCCAGGACATCGCCGACCAGCTGGGTACGCCGATCGAGCGCGCCGTGATCTCGGTCCCCGCGCTGTTCGAGCTGCCGCAGAGCTCGGCGACCTCCGAGGCGGCCCGGCTCGCCGGCTTCGAGCGCGTCGAATTGCTCCAGGAGCCGATCGCGTCGGCGCTCGCGGCCGGCTGGCGCGCCGACGAGGACGGCACCGGCACGTGGCTCGTGTTCGACTTCGGCGGCGGCACGTTCGACGCGTCGCTGCTCGAGACCCGCGATGGCCTGCTCCGCGTCGTCGGCCACGACGGCGACAACTTCCTCGGCGGCCGTGACTTCGACTGGCGGATCACCGAGCACCTCGCGTCGCAGCTCGCGGTGGTGCCGAGCCGCAAGAATCCCGATCACGCCTCCGCACTGCGCGCGCTCCGGCTCGCCGCCGAGGACGCCAAGATCGAGCTGTCCCGCAGCGAGCGCGCGCAGGTCACGCTCGCGCAGCCGCTCGTCATCGATGGCCAGGACATCGAGGTCGATCTCGAGCTGACACGCGCGACGGTCGACGGGCTGTGCGCGCCCCTCGTCGATCGCGCGCTCGACGTCTGCGTGCGGCTCTTGACCGCGAATGGCCTGGGGCCGGGCCGGCTCGCCCGCGTCGTGCTGGTCGGCGGACCGACCGTGATGCCGCTCGTCCGCCAGCGCGTCGCGGCGCGGCTCGAGGCGCCGATCGCCGAGGGGCACGATCCGATGACGCTGGTCGCGCAGGGCGCGGCCCTGTACGCGGCGACCGCCGGGCTCGACGGCCGCGCGGCGCCGCAGGCGCAGGCAACGGGGCGCCAGGTCTGGCTGCAGTACCCGGCCGTGTCGTCGGATCTCACGCCTCACGTGGTCGGCAAGTTCGTCGGTGACGCGCCGCCGGCCAAGGTCAAGCTCGTGCGCAACGACGGCGCGTGGTCGAGCGGCGACGCGACCGTCAACGCGGACGGCACCTGGCTGACCAGCGTGACGCTGCTGCCGCGCCGCGCGTGCACGTTCGCGATCGAGGCGACCGGCGCCGGCGGCGAGCCGATCGTCGTGTCGCCGCCGACGCTGACGATCGTGCAGGGGCTGACGATCGGCGACCCACCGCTGTCGCGGACGCTCGGCGTCGCGCTCGCGAACGGTCACGTCCAGGTCTACCTCGATCGCGGTGCGCCGCTGCCCGCCCGCCGCACGTTCACGCATCACACGGTCGAGACGGTCGCCAAGGGCAGCAGCGAGAGCGTGCTGCGCATCCCGATCGTGCAGGGCGAGCTAGAGGCCGCGCACCTGTGCCGGCTGGTCGGCACGCTCGACATCGGCGGCGACGCGGTCAAGGACACGGTCCCGACCGGCTCGGCGGTCGAGGTCACGATCGAGCTCGATCGCGGCGGCCGGCTCAGCGCGCGCGCGCTCGTGCCCGCGATCGAGCAGGTGTTCGAACAGGTGGCGCACCTGCTCGTGCCCGACGCCGCGCCGGAGGCACTCGATGGTGCGATCCGCGACCTGCGCCGCCAGCTGATGGATCTGCGCACGGACGCGTTCCGCCACGGGCTCGGCCAGGTGATCGAGAAGCTCGATCGGCTGGAGGCGCGGCTGTCGGAGGCCGAGCGCGACATCGACGCCGCGCACGGGGGCGATGCGGATGCGGCGCAGCGGGCGCGCCGCGCGCTGCTCGACGTCGACGCGACGATGACCGAGGCCGATCTCGCACGCAAGTGGCCGGAGCTCGACGCCGCCTCCCGTCAGGCCGCGATCGCGGCATCGTCGACGGTCGGCTTCCACGGCACCGACGCCGAGCGCGGGCTGCTCGAGGACGTGCTCGCCGCGATGGACAAGGCGCGCAAGGACAAGGATGCGCCCGAGCTCGAGCGCCAGATGCGGCTCGCTCAGCGACTGTCGAGTGCGGCGTTCAACCGCACGCCGGAGGCGTGGGAGTGGTACTTCGAGGACGCCGCGTCCGAGGTATCGCGCGCCCGCGATCTGCCACGCGCGAACAAGCTCGTCACCGAGGGCAAGCTCGCGATCGATCGCGGTGACACCACGGAGCTGCGCCGCGTGGTCAAGGCGCTGTGGCAGCTCCTGCCGGAGGACAGCGAGGCGCGCAAGCGCGGCTTCGACTCGGGGGTGCGGTGAGCGCGAAGATCGTCGACAACCCGTTCTTCGTGCTCGGCGTGTCTCCGGACGCGAGCCGGATCGAGATCGAGCGCGAGGCGCAAAAGCTGCTCGGCATGCTCGAGCTCGAGTTCGCGGCCGTGCAGGAGTACCCGACGCCGCTCGGGCCGCAGCCGCGGACGGCCGAGGCGGTGCGTGCCGCGGTCGCGGCGCTACGCGATCCGTACCAGCGGCTCGTCGCCGAGCTGTGGGCGCGCCACGCGCCGCCGCACGTCGCGGAGCGCCCGGACCTGGCCGATGCGGCCACCGCGCCGGCGCCGGGCAGACTGCGACGCGCGCTCGGCTGGAGGCCGTAGCGTGTACGCCCTGCCCTACCTCCTGATCATGCGCCTGCACCGGCTCGCACTCGATGCGCGCCGCCGCGATCGCACGTGGCGCTACTACGCGTACTCGGTGGCCGCCGGCGTGCTCGCCGCGGTCCTCGCGGGCGTCGCGCTGCTCGGCGCGTGGGCGATGTTCTACGTCGGCTGGTGGCCGCTCGGGCTCGCGATGATCCTGCTGTTCGTGCTGCCTCCGCTGCAGCCGATCCTGAGCCGTCACCTGCTCGTGCCGCTCGGGCTCGTGCGCACCTCGTTCTGGCTCGCGCACTTCGTCAGCATGGACGACAGCGACGCGTACGCGCTGTGCTGCGGGGCCCGCGCGCACGCGGCGAAGCCGACGCCGGCCGGCGAGCGCTGGCTGACCGCGCGCCGCGACCGCCGCGTGCCGCTCGGAGACGCCGAGATCATCGTGACCGCACTGTTCGCGGCCGCCCGCGGCGACGCCGACACCACGCGCCAGCTCATCCGCTCGACGGCGGAGATGGTCGAGAACCATCCACTCGTGCGCGAGCTCGCGGGAGAGTGGCTCGCCGTCGACGCCGCCGATCGCGGCGCGTGGGCCGAGCTCGCGGCCGATGCTGCCGCCGCGCGGTGGCCGGCGAGCGCGCTGACGTTCCTGCTCGAGGGCATCGCGGCGCGCCGGCTGGGCGCCAGGCGCGCGCCGGGCATGGCCGAGCTGCGCGTTCGCTGGTTGCTCGCGCCGCACCGCCGCGCGACCGCGGGGCTGCTCGGTGCGCCCGCACGGACCGCGGAACCATCCGACGCGCCACTCGGTGTCCCCGCCGAGCCGATCGTCGAGGCTGCATCCGCATTGCCGCGGGCGATCGCCGCACACCTCGCGGCGGCCGGCGGCGAGGTCGCCACGGGCGAGCGGCTCGCGCGCGCGGTCACCGCCTGGGACGCCGCACTGCTCGACGGTGCCACGCAGACGTGGCTCGCTTGCCGCGCACTCGAGCTCGAT
>DAIRFU010000049.1:0-10810 GCA_036794935.1 Kofleriaceae bacterium
GCCTGGTCGCGGCCGCGATCGCGTACGCGCTCGACCTCGACATGCGCGAGCTCGCCCACGCACTGGCGCCGCGCCGCAAGCCAGGCCTCTACCTCGAGACCTGCGCCGACGTGCTGCAGCTCGCGCCCGCCGCACTGCTCGCCGCGACCGCGCCCGGCTCGCCGCTGCACCGCGGCCGCGTCGTGGTCCTCGACGGCGACGGGCTCGATGCCGCACTCGCACTCGCCCCGGCGGTGCTGCCGTGGCTGCTCGGCGACGAGTCGCTGCCCGACCGGCTCGCGAGCAGCTGCGAGCTGATCGCCCCGCAGGCCATACTCGGTGTTGCCTTGCCGGCGCAGATCGGCACACTCCTCGGCGAGTTCGCGCCGCGGGTCGCGGGCACCGAGCCGATCGCCGTCGTACTGCGCGGTCCGCGCGGATCGGGCCGGCGCGCCGCCGCGCATCACCTCGCACGCACACTTGGCCGGCCGCTGCTCGCGATCCCGATCCCTGCCCTGATCACCGCCGAGCAGCGCGGCCGCACCTCGCTCCTGGCCGACGCACTCGCCGCCGCCCGCCTGCGCGGCGCGGTGCCGTTCCTCGGCGACGCCGACGCGCTCTACGACGAGTCGGGCACCATGGGGGGCGACCACGCGGATGCGATCGCCGGCGTGCCCGGCGTGCTCGTCGTCGGCTCGACCGGGCGCGGCGGCCACCTCGATCTGCGCCGGCCCGCACTCGCGGTGACGATGCCGCGCGCCGAGCTCGACGATCGCCGGCAGGCATGGGAGCACGCGCTCGGACTGCGCGGCGCGCCGGTGACGCACGCGGCCGAGCTCGCGGCGCGCTACGTGATCGGCCCCGGCGCGATCGCCGATGTCGTCGCCGAGGCGGAGCGCTTCGCGCGCGCGGCCGGCATCGCACTCGAGCTCGAGGCCCTCGAGACCGCGGTGGGGCGGCGGCTCTCGCTGCGGCTCGGCACGTTCGGCACGGTGGTGTCACGCAAGGCGTTGATGAGCGAGCTCGTGCTCCCCGACGAGGTGATCGACACCCTGCGCGACATGATCGCGATGGTGCGCGAGCGCACCCAGATCCTCGAGCGCTGGGGCTACCAGCGCCACCTCGGCATCTCGCGCGGGGTCGCCGGGCTCTACTCGGGCGAGCCCGGCACGGGCAAGACGATGGCCGCGTCGGTGGTCGCGAGCGAGCTCGGCCTCGAGCTCGTGCGCATCGACCTATCGGCGGTGGTCTCGAAGTACGTCGGCGAGACCGAGAAGAACCTGGCGCGGATCTTCGACGAGGCGCAGGACGCCCACGCGATGCTGCTGTTCGACGAGGCGGACTCGCTGTTCGGCAAGCGCACCGAGCTCAAGAGCGCACAGGATCGGTTCGCGAACCTCGAGGTCAACTATATCCTCCAGCGCATGGAGACGTTCGACGGCGTCAGCGTGCTGACGACGAACGCCGAGTCCTCGATCGACCCGGCTCTGCAGCGCCGGCTCAACTTCCGGATCCGGTTCCCCGAGCCCGAGCTCGAGGAGCGCGAGAAGCTGTGGCGCCAGCTGCTGCCACCCGCGACCGGCCTGCACGAGCGCGTCGACTTCCACGCACTCGCCGAGCGCTTCGACATGACCGGCGGCTACATCAAGAACGCCGTCGTCCGCGCCGCGGTGATCGCCGCGCGCGCCGGCCGCGCGATGGCCGCCGAGGATCTGTGGCTCGGCGCTCACCACGAGTACGTCGAGATGGGCAAGGTGATGCCCCACTTCACACCGCCTGGAGGCCTATGACCGACCCCGCCAGCAAAGACATGCGTCCGCTCGCCACCGCGCTGTGTGCCGTCGCGGCGGCCTGCCTCATCTACGCAGGCTTCACGCACCAGTGGCTCGTCAACGCGAGCCGCTACACCGAGGTCGGTTTCGGACTGCGCACGAACTACCAGTGCTCGGTGAGCTACGGGTTCGGCGGCGAGACCGACGCGTCGGCGCAGGCGTGCGTCGACCAGACGAACGCCGAGCTCGTCGCGCAGGCGCGCGCCCGCGGTGCGGAGGCCGCGCGGCTGACCTCGGGAGCGTTCGCGCCGCTGGGGTGGGTCACGTTCATCCTCGCGCTGCTCGCCGGGTTCGGCCTGGCCGCGGCCGCGGTGCTCGGCTTCTTGCAGAAGGCGCCCGCGCTCCCGATCGCACCGACGACGATCGCGCTGCTCGGCATCATGGTGGGCCTCATCACCGGGTGCGTGTTCGTCGCCACCAAGCCCGGTCCGGCCGGCCTGTTCGGGGTCGGCATGTCGTTCTGGATCTTCGGGGTCGGCTGCGTGATGGGCATCGCCGGCGCACAGATGATGGCGAAACTGAACCGGCCACTGGAACCAGAGTGGACCGTGGATTGATCGATTCTGGGCCGAGAATGATCTAGCTTTCGCGCATGTCCCTGCGCGGAAAGACCTTGTTCATCACCGGTGCCAGCCGTGGTATCGGGCTCGCGATCGCCCTGCGTGCCGCCAAGGATGGCGCGAACGTCGCGGTCATCGCCAAGACGGCCGAGCCGAACCCCAAGCTGCCGGGCACGATCTTCACGGCGGCCAAGGAGATCGAGGAGGCCGGCGGCAAGGCGCTGCCGATCGCCTGCGACATCCGCTTCGAGGACCAGGTCGCCGCGGCGATCGCCAAGACGGTCGAGACGTTCGGCGGTATCGACATCCTCGTCAACAACGCGAGCGCGATCAGCCTGACCGGGACCGAGCAGACGGACATGAAGCGCTACGATCTGATGCACGGCATCAACACCCGCGGCACGTTCTTGTGCAGCAAGCTGTGCATCCCGCACCTCAAGAAGGCGCAGAACCCGCACGTGCTCAACCTGTCGCCGCCGCTCAACATGGAGACGAAGTGGTTCGCGCCGCACGTCGCCTACACGATGGCGAAGTTCGGCATGAGCATGTGCGTGCTCGGCATGGCGGGCGAGTACAAGAGCGCCGGCATCGCGTTCAACGCGCTGTGGCCGCGCACGACGATCGCGACCGCCGCGATCAAGAACCTGCTCGGCGGCGACACGATGATGCGCGCCTCGCGGAAGCCGGAGATCATGGCGGACGCCGCCCACGTGATCTTCAACCGTCCGGCGAAGGAGTGCACCGGCAACTTCTTCATCGACGACGAGGTGCTGACCTCGGCAGGCAAGACGGACCTCAGCGAGTACGCCGTCGATCCGTCGCAGAAGCTGATGCCCGACTTCTTCGTGTGAGCGTCAGCCGCGCGACTTCGCGTCGCCGGCGAGGATCTTCTGGAGCTGCGCCGACGTCGAGCCCTTCGGCATCGCGCTGCGCTTCTTGCCGGCGATGATGAAGCCGAACGCCGCGCCGGCGATGCCGCCGACGAGGTGGGCCATCTGCGAGATCTGGTCGTCGCGGAACGCGTGGATGATCTCGCCGCCCATGTAGATGACGGCGACCGCGATGAACGTCAGCGGAATCTCGCCGCCGCGTACGTTCGCCATCGACGCGAGCAGGATCATCATGAACACCACGCCGCTCGCGCCGAGCAGCACGCCGTTCGAGAACGCGAGGTTCGCGAGCGCCGTGATGAGCGCGGTGAGCAGGATCATCACGAGCAGCGGGCCCGAGCCGTGGCGCTCCTCGAGGATCGGCCCGAGCAGCAGGATCAGCATGAAGTTGCCGATCAGGTGCTGCCAGTTCGCGTGGCCCAGGATGTGCGTGAACATCCCGGCGTAGGCCGCCGGCCGATCGAGGTGCGGGTACGCGACGAACCAGCGCACCGAGTCATCCACCGTCTTGGTCAGGATGAAGGCCACGACCGCCGCCAAGGCGAAGGTCAGGACGACCGGCGCGTTATACGTGATGCGTAGCTTGGCCACATGACAAGGCTAGCACGTACCCCCCGTCGATCCAGAGCACCGGATATTCCCGGGAATCACGGTTTCCCTGGCTTGCCGTTTGCGCGCCCGCAGGCCAGGCTCCAGGAAATGGCGACGGTCGAAATCACGGCAGAGAACTTCAAGGAAACGATCGAGAAGGGCGGCATCGTCCTGCTCGATTTCTGGGCCGAGTGGTGCGGGCCCTGCCGTGCGTTCGCGCCGGTCTTCGAGACGGCGTCGGACACCCATGGCGACGTCGTGTTCGGCAAGATCGACACCGAGAGCCAGCAGGAGCTCGCCGGCGCCGCCGGCATCCAGGCAATCCCGACGCTCATGCTGTTCCGCGATGGCATCCTGCTGTTCCGCGAGAGCGGCGCGCTGCCGCCGGCCGCGCTCGAGGAGCTCGTCACGCAGGCCAAGGGCCTCGACATGGACAAGGTCCGCAAGGAGATCGAGGAGCACGAGCACGAGCACGAGCACGAGCACGAGCACGAGCACGAGCACGGTCCCGACTGCGATCACGATCATTGACCGTGATACCGTCGCGACGTGCGGTGGTCTGCCGTCGGATTGCTCGTGGCGAGCTGGGCGACCATCGCGCAGGCCGAGGATCCGCGCGACGTGTTCGGTCTCGACAGGCGGCCAACCGCCGAGCCGCCCCTCGACTGTAGCGACGGCACCGCCTTCAGCTGCATCGCACCGAGCGATCCGCTCGACGACACGGCGTCGCCGTACACGCTGACCACCTGGCTTTCGGCGAACTACTTGCTCCGCCTGCCGGTCGCCTCGGCAACGCACGATGCGGTCGCGCACTACGCGCTCGGTGCCGGGCGCGACGACGCGGGGCCCAGCTTCGCCGGCGCGAACGGCCTCGAGAATCGCTGGCTCGTCGAGGGCGCGCCCGCGGACGACCTGCGCGACGGCGCCGCCGACACCGTGCTTCCGCTCGCGTTCCTCACCGGCATCCGCGTCACCGCCGGCGGCTTCACCGCGCGCGATCGCGCATCGACCGGCGGCGTGATCGATACCGAGCTGCGCACCGGTACCGTCGATCACGAGATCGACGCGCGCGTCTGGGCCGGCTGGACCGCGACGGCCCGCCAGCGCGCGATCGCGCCGGCCAGCTACTTCGTGCGCCGCGGCATGCTCGACGTCGGCCCCGACGCGAGCGCGTCGCTCGTCGCGACCGGACCGCTCGGCGACGTGCTCGGCGGCCATGCGTGGTACGCGGCCGGCGTCGCGCCCACCCTCGCGGCCACGACGTTCACGTGGACCGCTGCCACGATCACGGATCGTGACAACGATGGCGAGCCCGACGGCTACCCCGGCGTGGTCGCGACCGAGCGCATCGACCAGCTCTCGCGCACGCCGCACACGTGGAGCATCCCGTTCATGCTCCGCGGCGGCATCGATCGCGGCGTCCACCACCTCGATCTCTCACTGGTCGGCGCCGCCGCGAGCGGCGTGTTCTACCGCTACAACGCGACGCTGCAGGCGGCCGGTGTCGATAGCACGACACTCGCGGGCGACGCGATCGCGACATGGCGCGGCCACTGGCAGAACACGCGCGTGCGCGCGCAGCTCGCGTGGCACCGCTCGATGCGGCGCCAGTCCGCGCGCGATCCCGCCGCCGCCGACATCCCGCAGCTGCTCAGCGCGTACGTGCCGGCCACGCTCGACGAAGATCCGGCGCTCGCCGCCGCGTGCCTCGACGACCCCGCGACCGATCGCTACCCGATGGTGCCGAACTGCCCGGTGCCCGAGAGCTGGTTCTACAGCGGCGGTGCCGGCGCGCTGACCGACACGACCGGCGATCGCCCGTCGCTCGGCGTCGACGTCGCGCACCGCCGCGGCAACCACGTCCTGCGCGTCGGCGCCGCGGCCGAGGACACGCGGCTCGTCAACGAGACGCACTACACCGGCGGCACGTTGATCCGCAGCCTGTTCCCCGGCCACGAGTCGCAGCGCCGCTTCGCGGATCCCGACAGCACGTGCAGCAGCGACGTCACCCTGCCCTGCCCGACGGTCGATGCCTCGGTGCTCCGCTATCGCACGCGCTACACCGCGGCGTACGTCGAGGACACGTGGCAGGCGGCGCCGAACGTCGCCATCGACGGTGGGCTGCGCTGGGAGCTGATGTGGGTCGGCACGGTGCTCCACTTCTCGGATCAGCTGGCGCCACGCCTCGGCGCGAGCTGGGATCCGCTCGGCGACGGGCGCTCGCGGGTGTGGGCGAGCATGGGCCGCAGCTACGCGTATCTGCCTGCCGGGCTCGGTCCCACGATCATCCACGGCGAGAAGACGGTCGATCGCATCATCTCGTCGTTCGGCGAGGGCCGCTCCGTCGACACCGGCGCGCCGGTGCCGGTCGCGCCGGGAGTGGAGCCGATCGCGCAGGACGAGCTGACCACGGGCGCAGATGTTGCGCTCGCGCGGACCGTGCGCGCGCGGGTGTGGCTGCAGGGCCGCTGGCTCCGGCGCGGCCTCGAGACCACGGAGGGCATCTTCGACAACCCGGGCCGCCGCGAGGGCACGCCGGCGATCCGCGAGACCGGCCTCGTCGCAGCCGAGCTCGCGACCGCGCCGACGGCGAAGCTCGTGCTGCGCGCCGGTTACATGTACGGCCGCACGATCGGATCGTGGAATGGAGCGTTCGATCCGCGTCAGGGCAGCGTCCTGTACGCCGGCGGCGACTTCGACACGGGCACGGTCAATTTGTTGGGTCGGCTGCCGACCGACCTCGGTCACCGCACCTATATAGAAGCGGTCCGCACCGGCCAGCTGGGCTCGGTGAAGCTCTCGTTTGCGGCCCGACTGACCGCCGGCAGCGGCCGCCCACGCGGCGCCATCGGCGAGAGCGAGCGCGGCATCGAGTACCTGATCCCGCGGGGCAGCGCGGGCCGTGGTCCGGTCTTGACGCAGGCGAACATGCGGATCGGCGCGGTGTGGCAGGGCTTCGAGATCACGCTGGATCTGTTCAATGTCTTCAACCGCCGCGATGCGATCGCGGTCGACGAGGTCTACTCCGGCGGCATCATCCGGCGGGCCATCCGGCCGATCGACCAGGGCACGCCGGCCGACCTCGTGTTCCTCAAGAACGCGGACGGCACCGCCGCGATCCGTAGCCCGAGCTACGCGGCCGCGACCGCGTTCCAGTCGCCGCTCTCGGCCGTGCTCGGCGTGCATCGCGCTTTCTGAGTCGGGGATTTTGCGAGGCGCGCGCCGATCTTGCGAAGAGGTCGCCGTGTTACGATTTTCGTCCGCATCGCACTCGGGGTCGCGATCGCGAGCCGCTCGAACGAGGGAGCCCATGGTCGATCTGTCTCGGTTCACGGAAGCCACTGCCGCCGTCCAACATTCGCCGCACGCGGTGAGCGCGTGGGAAGACGCCGAATCCCTCGCCGCCGAGCTCGACAAGCCCGACGACATCGTCGCGCTGTACAGCGAGACGTTGGCCGCAGCACTCGAACCTCAGGTCGCCGAGATGATCGGCGAGCGCGCGGCGAGCTTCTGCGACGAGTGGTTCGGCGACGATCCCAAGGTCCTCGAGAAGATCTTGACGCGCGTGCTCCAGCTCGCGCCGGCATCGGAGTCGGCGCTGCAGCGCCTCTCGGTGCTGCTCACCGTCGCCGAGCGCTGGACCGACGTGCTCGCGCTGTACGACCGCGCGATCGAGTCCAACAAGGATCGGTCGCGTCGCGTTCGCTTGCTTCGTGAGGCCGCACAGCTCGCGAAGGATGTCGCGAACCAGCCCGAGCAGGCGATCGGCTACTACCAGCAGCTGTTGCCGCTCGTCCCGGACGATGCGCAGGTCAACACCGGCCTCGAGCGTCTGCTCGAGCGCCACGAGCGCTGGCCGGATCTGATCGCGCTGTGGGAAGGCCGGCTCGACAGCCAGTCGAAGAAGGACCGCGAGCGCAGCCGCGCGCGGATCGCGGCGTGCTGGCTCGACAACCTCGGCGATCCGGGGAACGCGCTCGGTGCCGCGAAGATGCTGCTCGTCGAGGCGGAAGACGACACGGACAGCTGCACGCTGCTCGAGCGGATCATCGAGGCGAAGCAGGCCACGGCCGGCGTGCGCTCCGCCGCACTCGACCTGCTGCGCTCGCACTACGACGCGACGTCGCGGCCGCGCGAGGTCATTCGCATCCTCGAGAAGATCATCGCCCTCGCTCCGGCGAGCACGAACGAGCTGCGCGAGGAGGCGGGCTCGCGGCTCGCCGACCTCGGCGATCTGCCGGCGGCGATGGATCATTACGCCGCACTCCTCGAGCTGACGCCGGATTCGACGGCCACCGAGGAGAAGCTGCGCACGCTCGCCGAGCAGGGCGGTCAACACGAGCGGCTCGCGACGGGCCTCACCGCCGCCGCACGCGCCGCGCAGGATCCGACGCGCAAGGTCTCGCTGCTCGCCGAGGCCGCGCGCACGCGACTCGATCGGTTGAACGAGACGCCGCGCGCGATCGAGCTCTACGTCGAGGCAGCCGCGGTCAGCGGCGCGGCCGAACAGGAGCAGCTCGACGTCGCCCGCCGGCTCGCCGCACTCTACGCGGAGACCGAGCAGCCGAAGGAGCGCCTCGCCGTGCTCGAGCGCCAGGCGCACCTCGAGGCGAACGAGGTCGCGCGCGCCGCGATCCTCAGCGAGGCCGCCAAGCTCGCCGAGACGCTCGGCGACACCGACCGCGCGCTCGAGCTCTGGGGCCGGCGCGTCGACAGCGACCCGTCGGATCTGTCCGCGCTCGACGCCCGGATCAGCATCCTCGAGAGCCAGCAGCGCTGGGATGATCTCGTCGCCGCGCTCGAGAGCCGCGCGAGCAAGGCGCCGACGCTCAACCAGAAGCGCGCGGACCTCGTGCGCGTCGCGCAGATCCATCACCAGCAGCGCGCCGATCTGGACGCCGCCATCGCGACGTGGCAGCGCGTCGTCACCGACAACCAGGACGACGAGGAGGGCATCAGCTCGCTCGCCGATCTGCTCGCCGAGACCAGTCGCTGGCGCGAGATGGCGGACCTGCTCGAGGGCGCCTCGGGCCGCGCGACCGTGCGCACCGTCGGCCGCCTCGTGCGGCTGGGCGACGCGCTGCGCGCACACCTCGACGAGCCCACGCGCGCGCTCGCCGCCTACCACAACGCGATCGCGATCGATCCCGCCAGCAAGCCGGCACGGGCCGGACTGACCGCGCTGCTCGACGTCCAGAGCACGCGCGCCGCCGCGGCGGACGCACTCGCCCAGGCGATGCGCACGACCGGCGACGTCACCGGCGTGCTCGAGCTGTTGCCGGCGCGCCTCGCCGAGGCGAAGGACGACCGCACCAAGCTCGCACTGCTCCGCGAGGCCGCGCAGCTGCGCCTCGATCACAAGCACGACGGCGCCGGTGCGCTCGCCGATCTCGCGCGCGCGTTCCCGCTCGCTCCGCGCGATCAGCTGATCGAGAACCAGCTCCAGTCGCTCGCGAAGGCGACCGGTGACTTCACGACACTCGGCATCGCGTACCTCGAGGCGATCGGCGCCCTGGGTGACAGCGACGCGAGAGAGACCGCGCGGCTGCGCCTCGCGTACGCGGATCTCGCCGCCGACCGGCTCGGCGATCAGGCCCAGGCCGCGCAGGCCTACGGCCAGGTCGCGGGCGTCGAGCCCGGCAACCGCCGCGCGGTGCAGGCGTTCGCGGTGCTCGGCAGCAAGCTCGGCGAGTGGACCCGGTCACCGACGCGGTCGTCCACTACGCGCTCG
This sequence comes from Kofleriaceae bacterium, assembly GCA_036794935.1. Classification (GTDB taxonomy): domain Bacteria; phylum Myxococcota_A; class Polyangia; order Haliangiales; family Haliangiaceae; genus JABFXX01. The sequence continues at coordinate 9,584 of DAIRFU010000049.1, forward strand.
TCCGCGAGGCGTTCGACGACGAGCTGCTCTCGATCCTCGAGGGTGCCGCGCAGACCCAGGGCGCGCACGATGCGCTCGCCCGCGGCCTCGCCACCGCGCTCGCCGCGTACAAGCTGCCGACGTCGGTCGGCGCGCTGTTCCATCACCGGCTCGCGACCGTGCATCGCGACCACCGCAGCGATGCGGCGGGCGCGATCACCCACCTGCGCAGCGCGCTCGAGCTCGGTGGCGAGCGCCAGGCGTGGCTGTCCGAGCTCGTCGCGCTCGAGAAGGAGCAAGGCGCCTCGGCCGATCTGCTCGACGCGCTGCGCCGGCTCGCCGATGCAGACGCCCGCGATCTCGACGCGCTCGTCGGCGCTGCCGATGTCGCGTCCAAGCTCGGAGAGCGCGAGCAGGCGCTGCAGATCCTGTCCGCCGTGCTCGGCCGCGCGACGGCCGCGTGGCGCGGCACCGCGGCGATCCGGTCGGCGCGCTCCGTCGATGCGGTCGCGAAGTGGGCGATCGACGGGCTCATCGATCTGTACCGCACCGGCGGCCGCGCGCGCGCTGCCGTCGATACGCTCGTCGAGGCGGCGCGCCTGCCGTTCGATCAGGCCACGCGGCGCGACATGCGCCTGCGCGCGGCGCAGCTCGCGACGACCGAGCTCGGCGACAACGCGGCGGCGATCGACATGTACCGCAGCGTGCTCGCCTCCCAGCCGAACGACCTCGAGGTCATCGAGCGGCTCGCGCACCTGCTCGCGGTCGAGGACCGCGTGCCCGAGCTACTCACGCTCCGCCAGATCCAGCTCGGCCTGGAGAGCGACACCGAGCGCAAGCTCGAGCTGCGCCTCGAGCTCGCGAAGCTCGTCGGCATCGTCGAGGAGCGGGGCGGCCGGCTCGACGCGCTGCGCGCGAACCTCGAAGACCGGCCCGGCCACGAGGCATCGATCGACGCGATCGCGGGCCTCCTGTCGGGCAAGGGCCAGCACCGCCAGCTCGCCGATCTGCTCGAGGCTCAGGCCCAGCGGCTCGAGACCGGCGGCGAGCCGGCGCGCGCCGCGAAGCTGTGGTCGCGCTACGCGCAGGTCGCCGAGGTCGACTGCAAGGAGATCGACCGCGCGATCGCCGGCCACCGGCGTGTCGTCGCGCTGACGCCGACGAGTGACTCGCTGCGCGCGCTCGCGCGGCTCAACCTCGAGCGTGGCCAGTCCGCTCAGGCGGTGCCCTGGCTCGAGAGCCTGCTGG
>DAIRFU010000049.1:10820-18161 GCA_036794935.1 Kofleriaceae bacterium
AGAGCTTGCTCAACACGGTGTCGGGCGCCGAGCGCCTCGCCGTCGTGCATCAGCTCGCGAAGGCGCACCTCGCGGCGAGCCAGTCCGACCGCGCGATCGCCGCGATCGAGACGAACCTCGATGACAAGACGCCCGCGATCGAGCTGCGCCTCTTGCTCGCCGATCTCTACCGCAAGGCCGAGCTGTGGGAGCCGCTCGCCCGCCACCTGACGCGCAGCCTGCCGCTGCTCAAGGAGGGCGAGCAGCTCGCCCGCGAGTTCGCGCGCGAGGCGGTCTCGCTGTACGTGACCAAGCTCGGCTCGCCGTCGTCGGCGATCCCGGCGCTCGAGAAGGCACTCGAGCTCGAGCCGACCGACAAGGATCTCCGCACCGCGCTCGCGATCGGCAAGCGCACGGCGGGCGACCTCGTCGCGGCGCGCACGTTGCTCACCGAGCTGATCGGGGACTTCGGTCGCCGGCGCTCGCCCGAGCGCGCGGCGCTCCACGTCGAGCTCGCGCGCGTCGCGCAGGCCGAGGGCAAGCCCGACGAGGCGATGACCGAGATGGAGGCGGCGTCCAAGATGGACACGTCGAACACGGCGATCCAGCGCGAGCTCGCCGAGATGGCACGCACCGCCGGCCAGCTCGAGCGCGCCGAGCGCGTGTACCGCGCCCTGCTGCTCGTCGTCCGCCGCGCGCCGCCCGGCGAGGACGAGGCCGCGGTCGGGCCGAGCGAGGTGCTGTTCGAGCTGCACAAGCTCGCGGCCGCGCGCGGCGAGGACGATCAGGCCAAGGAGCTGCTCGCGTCGTCGATCGAATCCGCGATCCAGTCCGACGCCGGCGTGCGGCGGCTGCGCCGCAGCCTGCTCGCGCATGGCGAGGGCCAGCGGCTGATCGAGGTGCTCGAGAAGCGGCTCGCGACCAACCCCGAGCCCCAGAGCCAGGCGCGTCTGCTCGCCGACCTCGCCGACGTGCTCGACCAGCACCTCGGCCGCAAGGACGAGGCGCTCGACGCGTACGTCAAGGCGATCAACGCGATGCCGAACCAGCTCGACCTCCACGACCGCGCGCGCGAGCTCGCGAAGCGGGTCGGCGGCACGAAGAAGCTCGTCGAGGCGATCGAGCAGGTCGTCGACCGGCTCCGCCGCAAGGACGATCCGCCGCTGGTCGCCAACATCCTGATGCGCGCGGGCGACGCGCTCGAGAACGATGCCGGCGATCTGCAGGGCGCCGCGAACCTGTACCGGCGCGTCGAGATCCTCGGCGAGAGGCTCGCCGAGGCGTTCTACGCCCAGGCACGCGTCGCCGCCGCGCTCGGCGATACGGCCGAGCAGGCGCGCACGCTCGACAAGATGTTCGAGCTCGCCGGTACCGATACCGAGCCGACGCCGCAGCAGGTCGACGCGCTGTACCGGCTCGCCGAGATCTTCATCGGCAGCGAGTCGCGCCGCAAGCAGGGCATCGAGCTGCTCGAGCGCGCGTTCGCCGCCGAGCCGCGCTGGGGCCAGGCCGGGCGACTGCTCAAGCTGGCCGCCGCGGCAGATGCCGAGGACGAGAAGGTGCTCGCGATGTACGAGCGCGTCGCGCGCAACGGCGGCGATCAGGAGCTGCTGCTCGACTTCCTCGAGCGCCGTGCCGCGCTGCCAGCCGCGACGCCGGCGCAGATCCGCGAGGCCGTCGATCTCGCGGTCGAGCTCGGCCAGGACGAGCGTGCCGAGACGCTGCTCGTGCGTGCCGTCGCCGCCGCCCGCGAGACCGCGGATGGTCTCGGCGCCGCGCCATGGGCGGTGCTCGCACTCGCCGAGCGCCGGCTCGCCGCCAACGACCTCGAGCAGGCGCGCGACCTCACCTACGAGATCGCGCCGATCGCCGAGGCCGAGCAGGTCGACGGGCTCGCGATGCGCGTCGCGACCCGGGCCCTCGCCCATCGCAAGATGGAGCTCGCCGCCGACGTCTACGAGTTCCTGCGCGAGCGCAGCCCGTCGGATCGCGCCGTGTGGCAGCCGCTGATGACGATCTATCGCGAGCTCGGGGACAGCGACCGGCTGGCGAGCGTCGTGTCATCGACGCTGCCCAACCTGATGACCGCCGGTGAGCGCAACGCGCTGCGCATCGAGCACGCGAAGTTCCTGCTCCAGAACCTCAAGCGCCACCACGATGCGCTCGACGTGCTGCGCGACGCGCTCCACGACGATCCGGACAACCTGGAGGTCGCGGAGCTATACGAAGGCACGCTGCGCGAGCTCGGCGACGATGATGGCATCGCCGAGTTCCTGTGGTCTCGCTTCGAGGACGCGCAGCGCCGCGGTCACCGCGATTCGACGGTCGACGTCGCGATCCGGCTCGGCGACCTGCTCGAGAAGACGGAGTCGCCCGACGCGATCCGCGTGTATCGCGCGGCGCTGATCGTCGCGCCCGATGACCGCGAGATCCTGCGCCGTGTCGTCTCGCAGCTGGGCACCCATGACAATCCCCGCGAGGGCGCGCTGCTGATGGAGCGGCTGCTCGCGGTCGAGACGCCGGAGCGGGCCCCCGAGCTCGCCGGCAAGCTCGCGACGATGTGGGAGGCGGCAGGCGATCGCAAGGGCGTGCAGCGCACGCTCGAGCTCGCGCACAAGTCCGCGCCCGACGACGCCGCGATCCACGATCGCCTCGAGAAGTGGTATCGCGACAACGAGCAGTGGAGCGAGCTCGCCGAGCTGATGACGCAAGATGCCGAGCGCATGGAGGACGCGCCGGCGGTCGACCGTCTGCGCGAGGCGGCGAGCGTGTACTCGGGCTTCCTCGGTCAGCCGCTCAAGGCCGCCGAGGTGCTGCGCAAGGCACGTCAGCGCGCGCCGCAGAACATCGATCTCGTCACCGATCACGCGGCGGCACTCGCCTCCGCGGGCGAGCTCGATGCCGCGCAGCGCGCGGTCGGCGAGGCGCTCGCCACCGTCGAGGGCCTGCCGCGCGTGCCGCTGCTGCTCCTGCGCTCGAGCTTCCGCCAGTCGCTCGGCGACGACGCGTCGGCCGTGCAGGATCTGACCGAGGCGTACGAGCTCGACCGCGACCGCTCGTCCGAGGCGCTCATCACCGGCCTCGAGCGGCTGCGCCAGCGCGCCGAGCGCGACGGCGATCTGCCCACCGAGCGCAGCGCCACGCTCAAGCTCGCCCAGCTGCTCACGCAGCATGGGGATGTCGAGCGCGGCCGCGGCTTCCTCGTGGGCTGGATCGAGCGCGATCCGCGCGACGCCGAGCCGCTGTACATGCTGTGCGACCTCGACGAGTCGATCGAGCACTGGGACGGCGTGGCAGCTGCCGCGACGCGCCTGGCATACGTGATCGAAGGCGAGGCGCAAGTTACCGCGGCGATGCGCGCGAGCGACGCGTGCGCGAAGGCGGGTAGGCCGGGCGAGGCGGTGCCCGTGCTCGAGCTGGTGTACCAGCAGCAGCCGGGCATCGAGGCAGTCCGCGACAAGCTGCGCGAGGTCTACGAGGCGGCGGGCGAGTACCGCCAGCTCGCCGGCATCCTCACCGCCGACGCCGACCACGGCAGCGACCCCACGGCGCGCTACACGAACTACAAGCGCGCTGCCGAGCTGCTGCTGTATCAGCTCGAGGATGCGCCCGCGGCCCAGGTACCGGCGCAGCGCGCGCTCGAGCTGCAACCCGACGATCACGGCGCGCTCATGCTCAACATCGACGTGTTGATCGCGAGCGGTCAGCTCGAGGACGCCGGGCGTACACTCGAGGCCGCGATCGCCGCCCAGAAGAAGCGGACGCCGGAGCTCGCGCAGCAGCAGCAGCGGATGGGCCGGGTGTGCGCGATGCTCGGCGACAAGGACGGCCAGCTCGGCTGGCTCAAGAAGGCGTTCGACGTCGACCGCAAGAACGCCGAGATCGCGGCGGAGCTCGCGCAGCTCGCGACCGAGCTCGGCGACTACGAGCTCGCGCTCAAGCCGCTGCGCGCGATCACGCTGATGGACAACCCGGCACCGGTGACGCGGCCGATGGCTCTGCTCTGGGAGGCGAAGATCGAGCACGCGCGCGGCAACCGCGCGAAGGCCGAGCTGTGGGCGAAGAAGGCGCTGCGCGAAGATCCCGCGTTCTCCGACGCGCAGCAGTTCCTCGACGAGCTGGGCGGCTGATCGAGTAAGGTCTCGGCCATGTCCGAGGCTGTCCGCTACCACGCCGACGCGATGGTCGGCGTCATCACGCTCGATCGTCCCGACAACCGCAACAGCATGACGCCGGAGCTGCTCGACGCGTTCGCCGCGGCGAGCGCCGCCGCGCGCGCCGACCGCAGCATCCGGTGCCTGGTCGTCACCGGCACGGGCACGTGCTTCTCGTCGGGCGCCGACTTCAAGTCGACGCTCCAGCGCGATGGCGCCGACTCGCCCGCCGATCGCTCGTACGCGATGTACGCGCCGTTCTTGTCGCTGCTCGATATCGAGGTGCCGATCGTCGGCGCGCTCAACGGCCACACGGTCGGCGGCGGCTTCGGCCTCGCACTCGTCTGCGACCTGCGGATCGGCGCCGAGGGCGCGAAGTACGGCGCGAACTTCGTGAAGCTCGGGCTCGCACCGGGCATGGCGATCAGCTACCTGCTGCCGCGGCTCGTCGGCGTCGCGCGCGCGAACGAGCTGCTGTTGACCGGTCGGCTCGTCGACGGTGCCGAGGCCGCGGCGCTCGGCATCCTCAACCGCGCCGTGCCCGCCGCGCAGGTGCTGCCCGACGCGATGGCGCTCGCGAACACGATCGCCGGCAACGCGCCGCTCGCGGTGCGCGCGACGAAGGCCGCGATCCGCCGCGGGCTCGCATTGACCGTGCGCGAGGCGGCGCGCGAGGAAGCGGATGCCCAGGCCGAGACGATCGTCACCGCCGACTGCGCCGAGGGCATCGCCGCGCTGCTCGCGAAGCGCCCGCCGGTGTTCACCGGACGCTGAGCTCACTCGAACGGCAGCGCGAGCATCTTCACCGACAGCGCGTCGCCCGCGACCGGCACGCGCTTCACCACGTCGTGGCGGCCGGCGCCGAGGTGCCGGATCACGAGCTGCTGCTCGTCGAGCCTGGCCTCGAACGCGTCCGCATCACCGCACACCAGCTCGGTCCGCCGCGGGCTCGCCGCGCGCAGCGCGCAGGTCGCGGGTGTGCCGGCCTCGTAGCGTGTCGCCGCCTCGAGCGCGCCGACCGCGATCGCGCTGCCGTCGACGACGAGCGTGACATCGACCTGGCTGCCCTCGCCCTGCGCGACCTTCCACTCGACGAAGACCGGCTGCGGCGGCGGTTCGCGCGGGATCGCTGCGTGATCGCCGGGTGCGCCTCCGCACGCGAGCGCGATCACCAGGAGCACGATCAGCCGCCACACTTCGCGAGCTCCGTCTCGGTGCTGCCCTTCGCGTCGAACGCGAGCGGGCCCCACGGCGAATCGACGATCACCGAGTACCAGCCGACCCGAGCGGTCTTCTCGACGACGAGCTCGCGATCGCCGACGATGAAGCCGACCTCCTCGCCGCCGACGCGCAGGCACGTACCGTCCGCGACGGTCGCGTTCGGGGTCGCCGGCGTGCTCGCCTCGCTGGGTCGCCGCCGGTGCGTGCGGCCCGGCGGATCGCGCCTGGACACGTAGCCGTGGACCTCGAGATCGCCGTCGCGGTAGCCGACCTCGGACCACGCGTCGTCGATCGGGCGCAGCTCGTCGACGAAGTAGCCCTGGTTCAGCACCGCGAGCTGCGCACCCGCCCATTTCGGCTCGGCGCGGATCACCGCACCCGGTACGAGCATCAGCGGCTTCTTGCCGATCGCGATCCGACCGACCCGGTGGCGTCCTGCCGGTGCGCGATCGGTGAGCGCGTCGTCGGGCACCCAGCCCTCGACCTCGAGCGCGCCGACGTAGCGGATGCGCGTCGTGCCGCGTTCGTGGGCGAGCCGCTCGACCTGCGCACCGCCGCTGAGCACGACCTGCATCGGCTCGCCGCCGATCGCGACCGGCATGCCCGGGACCGTCACGCGCTGCTCGCGGGCGATGATCGCGAGCAGTCGCGACCTCGGCATCCACAGCGCGAAGCGCACGTCATCGAGCCGCACGCCGACGCGGATGTCGCTGCCCTGCTCCTCGAGCACGCTGACCTCGAGGCGGGGCGCGCCGTCGATCGCCTGCACGCCGGCGCCGCCGAGCACGAGCTGCGCGGGCCCCGGCACGATCCAGGACGATTCGGCGAGCGGCTGCGCGAGCGCGTCGATGAGGTCGATCGGGGCCGCGGTCTCGACGGCAGGTTTCGGCGTCACCCGTCGGGCGTGCGGGGGCGCAGCCGGCCTCGAGGAGGCTGCCCCGCAGGCACACAGCGCGATGAGGAATACCCTCATGTGCCGGTTTACACTGCCATGATTCGGTCGCACCGCCGCACCGCTTATCCACCGAGCGCGTAACGAGCTACGCAGGATGCGGTAGGTCATGGCCTGCGACCCACGTGATATTGGTCGCTTACGACGCGATGCGTCTCGCCCGGCTCTTGCAATCGTCTGGGCCCGATGGAAATCGGCGTCATCACCAACCCCAACAGCCGTAAGAACCGCAACCGCCCGGAGCGGGTGGAGCGGCTCCAGCGCATCGTCGGGGGCATGGGCGAAGTGCACCAGACGCAGTCGATCGACTCGATCAAGCCGGTGCTGCGCGACTTCCTGCGCAAGCGCGCCCGCTACTGGGTCGCGGACGGCGGCGACGGCGCCCTGCACTGGATGCTGCGCATGGGCATGGAGGTCCTCCAGGAGGACGAGTTCGCCGAGAGCTCGGTGACGCTGCCCCTGACGCTGCCGACCAAGGGCGGCACGATCGACTTCGTCGCGAACAACGTCGGCATCCAGGGCGACGCCGAGGGCATCCTCGCGACCCTGCGCCGCACGCTCGAGCACGGCGCCGTGGTCGAGGAGACCGAGGTGGACTCGATGGTGATCGACGGGATCCAGCTCGTCGATGGCGAGGAGCTCGCGTTCCGCACGTACGGCTTCGCCTCGGCGGCCGGCGGCGTCGGCCAGCGCTTCTACTCGAAGTACTACGCGGATGCCGATCCGAACCCGCGCACGATCATGAAGGTCGTCGCGAACACGGTGATGTCGGCGCCGATCGCGCTGTCACCGCTCTCGAAGCTGCCGCTCGGCCAGTGGCGCACGTACGCGAAGGAAGTGTTCGCGCCGACGCCGTGCAAGATCACGCTCGACGGCATGGTGCTGCCGGGGACCGAGTTCACCGGCGTCCACGTCGCGTCGATGTCGATCAACCTGGGCAACGTGCTCCGCTTCTTCGGCAAGGCCGATCAGCCCGGCCTCATGAACGCGATCGTCGGCACGCCGAGCCCGTGGGCGATCATTCGCAACCTGCCG
>DAIRFU010000479.1:0-5668 GCA_036794935.1 Kofleriaceae bacterium
AGATCGATTCTGTTTACGGCCACCCCGCGTGCGGCGCCGCGGTACGATCGCCCCCTCGCATGAAGCGCTGTCCGCGGTGTCACGCCGACTATCCCGATGATGCGAACTGGTGCAGCCTGGATGGCGGCAAGCTCGAGGTCATGGCGCCGCCGCCGAGCGGACCCCGTGTGGCGCCGCAGCCCGGCGCGCTGACGATGGGCTGGGACGCGCAGCCCGACGTATCGGCCGCGGCGACAAACCCGTCGCTGCTCGCGCCCATCCCGCCGGCGCCGGAGACCAGCTCCGACAACGCGGCGGCGACCGCGCGCATGCCGCAGAAGCCGGGAGCGCTGACGATGGGCTGGGATGCCCAGCCCGAGCCGGCGTCCGAACCGAGTGGGCCGCGGATGCCGGCGACGCCGGGAGCGTTGACGATGGGCTGGGATGTTCCGGAGGAGCCACCGGCCACACCGGTCTCTCCGGCGGCGCTCGCCGCGCAGGCGATCGAGACCACGCACGAGCCGGTGACACCCGCGGCCTCGGCAACGAAGTCGCCGGCCGGTACGATGCTCGGGATCCAGGCACCGTGGACGCAGTCGGCCGCCCAGCCCGCGTCTGGACCTGCAGGCGCACCGTCCGCGGCTGGCGCGGAGCACTCGCCGGCGACGCACGCGCCGGACGGCACGCCGGCGATGCAGCAGCCCGCATCACGGTCGACCTCGGCCGAGGCAAGCTCGTCACGCGCGACGTCCGCCGAGGCCACGCAGCGCACGCGCGGCAATCCCGACGACGATCTCGACAGGCCGCCGCGCAATTTGCTGCCGATCTACGCGCTCATCGCGCTGGTTGTCGTCGGCGCGATCATCGTCGCGATCGTGCTCGCGACCCGGTGACCGGCACGCGGGTCACTTCGCGATCACGCGGTCGGTCGCGAACTGGAAGAAGCTCGAGTAGGCCGCGTTGGCGAGGCAGTCCGACAGGTTCGCGGTGGTGCCGTTCTTCTTGCACCCGGTCACCTGCTTCGACGACGCATCGACCGAGAACGTGTAGGTATCGCCGGCAGTGCGCGCCGTGTCGGGCTGCGTTGCGTTGATCTGGGTACCGAGCAGCGTCCCGCAGCCGCTGACGAGGATGTCGAGCAGCGTGTTGCTCGTGGTGTAGCACTGGCTGCACGTGGTGAAGCTACAGCCGACCAGCGCCGATGGTGCGGGCACGGCATCGAGCGACTCCGCCGTGACATTGCCGCACAGCTCGCCGCCGGTGACGACCTGGAAGCTCTTCAGCGCCGGATCGAGGTGCTCGGACGCGAGGTGGCCGGGGGTGGCTCCGGTCGAGGCCAGCGGCGTCGTCGCGGCGCCAATGCTGCCATGCAGCTTCGCGCGCAGCATGTTGAGCGTCGCGGCCTGGCCCGCGAGGTTGATCGTGATGGCGATATCCGCCGGTCCCGCATTCAGGTTCTTCGACACGATCGTGGCGCCGAGCGTGGTCGTCGGGTTGCGCATCGCATCGATGACGGTCGCGGCGGTCGTGTACCACCAGTCGAGATCCGAGGTCCCGTCGTACCCGCTGCCGGTCACCGGCGATCCGGTCAGCACGCCAAGGGTCAGGCTCGGATCGCTCGTGCCGCCGAGATCCTCGAGACCGAGGGCCTGGAGCTCGATCGTGATCGATCCGTCCTTCACGCCACCGCTGAGCGCGTCACGGATACTGTTCCGCGCGAAGGTGCCGACGATGGCGCCGCCGAGCGCGTTGCTCGAGCAGTACGTGTTCGTGCCAGACGGCATCGCGAGCTGGTTGACCCGGTGACACTGCTCGAAGGTGCAGCTGCCGCTGCAGCCATCGAGGTTCGTCGTGTTGCCGTCATCGCACTGCTCGCTGCCGGCCCGCACGCCGTCACCGCAGACGATGCTCTTGCAGGTCGCCGAGCAGGTCGGGGTGTTCGGCGGCTCGCACTCCTCGCCGGCCCCGGTGTCGACGAAGCCGTCGTTGCACGTCGAGCCGACGCACAGCTGGCCGAGGCAGATCTTGCCGGTGCCGCACGCGGTACCCGGGGCGGGCGCCGCGGTCGACGTGCACCTCTGGCCGGCGTGGGTGTTGACCGTCACCATCGTGCAGGTCTCGGTCCCGTTGCACGCGTTGCCGTCGTTGCACGAGTCCGGGAGGACGGTGCACGAGAACTGGCAGTTGTCCTCGCAGCCGGTGCTCGCGCCGTTGTCGGCGCCGAAGTCACACTGCTCGCCGGTCTCGGTGATGCCGTTGCCGCACACCGCCGTCGGCGCGACGCACGCGCCGGCGTTGCAGACGAGGTCGGTGCCGCACGACATGCCGTCCAGGGTCGTGTCGGCGACGGCCGCGCACGCGTGCGCCGCGTTGCACGTCTGCTTCTGACATGCCGGTGCGGCCGCGCAGTCGGTCGCCGCGGTCACGCACTCGAACGAGCAATCGGCCTTGCAGCCGCTGCCCAGCGTGCCGTTCGACGTGCCGAGATCGCAGTCCTCGCCGGGCTCGGTCATGCCGTTCCCGCACATCGGCTGCGTGCACGTGCCCGTCTTGCAGTAGCCGCCGGTGCCACACGGCGCGTTATCGGCGAGCGGCGTGCCCGGCGTACAGATGTGCGTGCCGTCGTCGCACGTGCCCTGGCCCTGGCACTCGTCGGCCGGCGTGCAGTTGCGTGCGGTGTCGGTCGACAGGCACGAGAAGGTGCAGTCGGTCTCGCACCCATCGCCGAGCGTCGAGTTCGCGTCGTCGCACTCCTCGGCGGGCGAGGTCACGAACATGTCGCCGCACACCGCGTCGGTGCACGCGCTGTTGCGACACAGCTTGCCATCGCCGCAGGTCGTGCCGTCCGCCTCGTCCGTTCCCTTCACGCACGCGTGCTCGACGCAGGTCTCGGCGCCGTTGCACGGCTCGTCGTCCGTACACCAGGTGTCGTCGAGACAGGTCCAGGTGCACTGGGTCGTGCAGGGCGCACCCTCGCTCCCGTTGGTCTCGCCGTCGTCACACTGTTCGGTACCGTCGACCACGCCGTTGCCACACATCAGCTGCGGTCCGTCCGGTCCGCCATCCTGAGGCACGGAGCGCTTGAGGTTGTCGCCGCAAGCGGCGAGGGCGAGTAGTGCGAGGAGGGCGAGCCGCATGTCGCGGAGCATATCCGTTGTCTTCGCAGCCGGGGTGTGGGGCTTGCTCGCACCCGGGGTGGGGATCTACGAGGGCAGCGTCTTCACGAGCTTGCCGCCACGGAACAGCCACATCGTGTTTGGCTCGCCGACGGTCCACGCCTCGTCGCGGGTCAGCGGCATGGTCGCGATCACGGCGACCCGATCGTTGGGCGTCGTGACCTCGGCGAAGTCGACGGTCAGCTCCTCGTCGGCGAGCGTCGCGCGCTTGAACGGCGCCTTGCGGACGATGTAGTGCAGCTTCGTCGAGCAGCGCGCGAACAGCTGCTTGCCGTCACCGAGCAGCATGTTGAACGTGCCGTCGAGGCCGATCTTGCCGGCATACCGCGCGACCGCCGCCGCGTAGTCGGCCTGCGAGCGGGGGTACTCCTTGAACGCGTGCTCGAGCATGCCGAGCAGCGCGCAAAAGGCGTGCTCGCTGTCGGTGCCACCGATCGGCTTGTAGCGGCCGAGCTTCAGGTTCCGAGCCTTCTTGACCGTGCCGTTGTGGGCGAACACGAAGTGGCGGCCCCACAGCTCGCGCACGAACGGGTGGGTGTTCGCGAGCCCGATGTCGCCGCGCGTCTTGCGCCGGACGTGCGCGATCGCGAGCAGCGTCTTGATCGGGTGCTCGCGGACGAACTTCGCGAGCGGCGAGTTCGCGGCCGGCGTCGGCTCGAGGAACATCCGCGCGACGTTGCCGTCGTAGAGCGCTAGCCCCCAGCCGTCGCCGTGGGGGCCGACCTTGCCGCCTCGCATCGCGAGACCGGAGAAGCTGAACACGATGTCGGTCGGGACGTTGCACTCCATCCCGAGCAGCTCGCACATGCCGTGCACACTATCATCGCTACTCGACGGGCGGTGTGAACAGCTCGAGAGTCGCGACCGGTGCACCCTGGGGATCGACGCCACCGGCAATCAGGATCTGGCCGTTGCCGAGCGGGAACGCGGCGGCGCCGGTGCGCGGCGCGACGAGCGCGGCGGTCGGCAGCGGCTCGAGCGTCACCGCGTCGTAGATCTGGACGTTGCCGTCGATGGCGCCGGCATCGTCGCCGCCCGCGATGATCAGGTAGCGCGAGGTCGCCGCGGCCGCGCAGCCGGTCTTGGCGCCGGGCGGCAGATCCGGGAACGACTCGGCGGTCCCGGAGGCGGCATCGATGCGCACGGCCTCGGTCGTGCCGCACACGACGAGCACCTTGCCGCCGGGCAACCCGACGACGCTCGCGCCCGCGCGCGCGGCCGCCGGGATGTCGAGGGTGGTGAACCGGCCGGCGTGGAACTGGATCACGCCCTCGGCACCGACGAAGATCGCCGCGGGCATGCCGTCGTTGCCGGTCACGCCGATCGCCTGGCTCGGCAACGCGGCGATGTCGTCGCGCGCGACCATGGTGCCGTCGAGTGCGGCGAGCTCGGCGGCCGGCGTGCCGGTGACGAGGTAGTGCTCGCCGCCCATCGCGACGAGGTGCTCGCCGCCGCGCGCGAAGCCGTCCTTGACGCCGAACGAGCCGAACGAACCGGCCGGTGGCGTGGTCGTGTCGAATCGCCAAAGATCGGCGGCCGGCGCGCCGGTCTCGTCGAAGCCGCCGAACAGGTAGGCCGCGTTGCCGGCCCCGACCGCCATCGCCAGGGCCGCGCGCGGCGCCGGGATCGGCAGTCCGGAGACGAACGAGTGGTCGTAGGCGTTGTAGATGCCGACCGCGTCGCTCGGCGCGCCGGAGGCGAGGCGGCCGCCGGCGAGGATCGCACCGTAGGGCAGGGCGGCGATCGCGAGCTCCGAGCGCGCCGGCTCGAGCGACGCCGGTGCAGCCATCACGCTGAGCGGCGGCGCCATGTAGATCACGATGCGGCCGTCGATCGCGCCGAGCGGGAACAGCGGCGAGCTGCCGTTCGCGATCAGCATGCCGCCGGCGTCGAGACCCTCGACGTGCAGCGCGGTCGCCGCGCCGGTCGCCGTGAGATCGAGCGCGAGCGAGAAGCCGCCGTCGGTGCGCTCGACGGTCACGACCTGGTGCGGTTCGGTGATCGTGACGCGCAGGGTCTGCACGCCGTCGAGCAGCGTCGCGCCGGGCGCCTGGGTCAGCGTGACCGCGAGCGTGCCGGTCTCGCCCGCGCACCCGGCGAGCGCCGCGACGATCGCGAGGCCGAGCTTCATCGGACGAGCCCCTCGATCGCGGCGGGCGCGACGCCGCGCACCCGTAGCGTCTTGCGGCGCGAGCTCGTCCCCGCGACGACCTCGACGGCGCCGCGCGCGACGCCGAGCGCCTTCGCGATCAGCTCGACGACCGCGGCGTTCGCCTCGCCATCGACGGGCGGCGCGGTGACCGCGACCTTGAGCCGGCCGTCGTGCACGGGGCCGAGCTTCGCACGGGACGCGCGCGGCTGGACGAGCACGTCGAACGTCACCGCACCGTCGTGCGCCACGACGTTCATCTCACTTCTTGCGGCCGAGCTCGCGCGCGCGCTTGGTCGCGGTCTCGACGGCGTTCATGAGCGTCGTGCGCGCACGCGTTGCCGACTTGAAGCTCGCCGGTCTC
>DAIRFU010000480.1:0-5642 GCA_036794935.1 Kofleriaceae bacterium
GGATGTCCCAAAGGTCAAGACGGCCGACAACACGGACGAGCGCGCGAACCGGCGCGCCGACTACGTGCTCGGGCCGGCGGGCGGCGCGCCTCCGTTCAAGGGGCCGTACCTGAAGACCCACGCGGCCTGGCAGCAGCTGCGCTGACGACGATGTAGGTCTAACAAGCTGCCGCCGGTCCCGGAGCGGAGGCCAGCAACAGACGCTTGCGGTGTACGCCGGCTCACCGATACCATCGCAGGTGGTCATGCGAGCAGTCTGCATCGCGGTGCTCGTCGTCGGCTGGTCGGTCCAGGCGGCGGCCGCGCCGACCGTCATCACGATGAACCCCGACCCGCTCGCCACCGGGGACATCCTGCTCGGGGACAGCGGCATGGCCACCGGCACGCTGAGCTCGAACAACAAGGTCCACGTCGATCTCAGTGTCACGAGCACCTGCACGGGGCTCGGGGCCGGGGCGTTCCAGGTCAGCCCGTCCAGCAACGTCAACCTCGACGATCCGGCGTCGATCACGGTCACGTACACGCCGAGCGGCGGCGGCGTGCGCCAGTGCGAGGTCGAGGTCCGGGACAGCGGTGGCTCGCACTCGGTCCTCGGCACGTTCGACGTCCGCGGCACCGGCAAGGCACCTGCCTCGATCAACGTGTCGGGCAACGGCATGTTCGGCTCGGTGCGCTGGAACGACGCCGCGCCCGTTCACTCGTTCACCCGCACCTTCACGGTGTCCAACGGCGGCGGCGTCACGCTCGACGTCACGAACGTGCAGATCGGCGGCACCCACGCGGGCGACTTCTCGATCACCTCGGGCGGCACGGCGCAGCAGATCCTGCCCGGCAACTCCAAGTCGTGGATGGTGACGTTCGATCCCTCGGCGAGCGGCACGCGCGTCGCGACGCTGACGTTCACGAGCAACGATCCCGACGACCCGACCCGGTCGGTCGCGCTCACCGGGGTCGGGACGAACGCCGTGATCAGCGTGCCCGCGACCGGGAGCTTCGGCATCGTCGTGTCGGGCACGACCGGCTCGCTCGATGTCGCCGTGGCGAACGTCGGCGGCGCGCCGACGGGCGACCTCGGCGTGACCGGCGCGACGATCACCGACGCGAGCGGCTGGTTCACCTTCAGCGGGTGCGGCGGCGGGACGACCTGCACGTTCGCGCCGCAGCTGACGATCGCGAACAGCGCCGTGGTGGGCGTGCGCTGCTCGCCGCCTGCAGCTGCCGCGGCGAACACGACCCAGACCGCGACGCTCGCGTTCACCAGCGACACCGACGACGCGGCGGCGAGCCCCGCGAACACGGCCACGCTGACGTGCACCGCCGGCCAGAGCGATCTCGCGCTCGCCAAGAGCATCGCGCAGTTCATGCCGACGCTCGTCACCACGACGTCCCCGCTGACCTCGATCGTCGTCAGCAACGCCGGCAACGTCGGGACGACGTTCTACCTCGAGAAGACCGGCGCGAATGCGGGCGCGTTCGCGGTGACCACGTCGTCCGGCTGCGGGCTGTCGATGGTGACGAACCCGTGCTCGCTTGCCCCCGCGGGGACGGTGACGATCGACGTCACGTTCACCCCGACCGGCGAAGGCGATATCTCGGCCGGGCTGTCCCTGGTCGCGAGCGCAGGCGCCAGCCCGCAGATCGCGCTGACCGGCCGCGGCATCGACCGGCACATCCAGCTCGCCGAGGCGGTGCAGTTCCCCGACACGTTCCGCAACCCCGGCGATGCGGCGACGGTGATGCCGGTGACCGTGAAGAACGTCGGCGAGTATCCGCTGCACGTCTCGCAGGTGCTGCTCGACGGCGCACCGAACTGGGCGCTCGCCGAACCGTTCGTGCCGTTCGACGTGCCCGGGCTGTCGTCGCACGACGTCGCGGTCACGTTCACGCCGGTCAGCGCGGGAAAGGCTCCCGACGCGACGCTCGCGGTGACGAGCGACGACCGCACGAACGGCCTGCTCAACGTCGTGATCTCCGGCAACGGCAAGGATCGCAACGTCGGCTTGGGGCCACCGGTGATCGACTTCGGCAACACCGGTGCCGGCGTGCCGGTCACGCTGACCTCGCTCAAGCGTCCCGAGGACTGGCTGACCGTCGTCAACCTCGACGAGGCCCCGTTCAAGATCCGCGAGATCAAGCTCGAGCCCGAGGGTGTGTTCCGCATCGAGGGGCTCGGCGGCGGCGCGATCTCGAACATGGACCTGCCACCGGGCGCGAACGAGCAGTTCGAGGTCGTGTTCCTGCCCCCCGCAGTCGGCGAGTACACCGCGAACATGACGCTCTACCTCGATCAGGATCCTCTCGGCCAGCGCACGATCGAGGTGCGCGGCCGCGCGCTGTTCGTCGACGCGCACGGCGGCGGCGGCTTCGGCTGCTCGGCCAGCCGGGGTGGCGGTGGCCCGCTGGCGCTCGTGCTGCTCGCGCTGATGCGCAGAAAGCGACGGCGTGCGTAGCTTCCCCGTGCTCGCAGCCGCCGGGCTGCTCGTCCCGTCCGCCGTCCACGCCGAACCGACCCGCAACATCGAGCTGACGGTGTTCGATCCGACGCCGGCGACGGTCGGCTCGACGTTCCAGGTCCAGAGCCCCGGCGTCGGGCAACGCGGCGAGCTCGTGATCTCGACGTGGCTGTCCTACGCCTCGAACCCGCTCGTGCTCGGCACGGTCCAGAACGACGACCCCGTGGTGCGCCACCGCACCGGCATCGTGCTCGGCGGCGCGTACGCGTTCGGCGGCCGCTTCGAGGCCGGCGCGCACGTGCCGTTCTACGTGCAGAGCGGCGAGCCGGTCGTGCCGCCGACGCCGGGCGAGCCGCCGACGTTCGGGGTGACGCCCGCGAGCGGGGCCGTCCTCGGTGATCTCGCGCTGCACGGCAAGGCGCGGCTCGCGGGCGGCCCGCGCTGGCGGCTCGGCGCCGCGCTGACGCTCAAGCTACCGACGTCGAGCGACGGCGAGTTCGCCGGCACCGAGATGCCGTCGCTGCGCGGCGTGCTGCTCGCGTCGCTCGCGCCGTCGCCGCGGCTGACCGTGCTGCTCGAGGCCGGCGGCATCGTCCGCGAGCGCGTCGCGTTCGCGAACATCGAGCAGGGGAGCGGCGCGACGTGGGGCGCCGCGCTGTCCTATCGACTCGCGAGCACGGTGTTCTTCAATCTCGAGGCGTTCGGCGATCTCGTGCCCGGCGGCACGCTCGACAAGATGGGCGCGGCGTCGCTGGATGCGACGATCGAGGGACTCGTCGGTGTGCGGGTCCACGCGTCGCGCCAGGTCAGCATCGGCGTCGCCGGCGGGCGCGGCCTCACGGATGGCATCGGCGCGCCGGACCTGCGTGGCATGCTCACGCTCGCGTTCACGCCGAACGCCCGCCCGTTGCCGCCGCTCGGCGCGCCCGAGCACGAGGCGCCGATCGATCCGAACACGCACGACGCGGACTTCGATCGCATCGTCGATGCCGTGGACAGGTGCCCGGAGGATCGCGAGGACAAGGACGGCTTCGAGGACGAGGACGGCTGCCCCGATCTCGACGACGACGGCGACGGTGTCGCCGACCAGCAGGACAGGTGCGCCGGCGCGGTCGAGGACAAGGACGGCTTCGAGGACGAGGACGGCTGCCCCGATCCGGACAACGACATGGACGGCATCGTCGACGGCGAGGATCGATGCCCGGCCGAGCCCGAGAAGATCAACGGCAACGACGACAAGGACGGCTGCCCCGACAAGGGCGAGTCGCTCGTGATCAGCGCGCCCGAGCGCCTCGAGCTGCTCGAGGCCGTCGTGTTCGACGGCTCCGCGATCGCCCGGTCGAGCGCGAACGTACTCGGTCAGCTCGCGGCCACGCTGCGCGCGCGCCGCGACATCGTCCGCCTGCGCGTGGGCGTCCACGTCCAGCCGACCCGGCGGGCGTCTCGCGATCGGGCGCTGTCGAACAAGCGCGCGAACGCGCTGCGCGACTGGCTCGTCGGCCATGGCGTCGAGACCGAGCGCATCGACCCGAAGGGCTTCGGTGGCACGAACCCGCTGGTCCCAGCGGGCCAGAAGGGCGCGGCCGGGATCAACGACCGCGTCGAGCTGATCATCCTCGAGCGCAAGTAGCTCAGCCGAACAGTGACCGGAACAGCGGATCGACGCCGGGCTGCTCCTCGGCGAGGATCTGCTTCATCCGGTGCTCGACCGTCGGCTTCATCTCCGGGTGCGTCAGGACGTAGAACCGCGGCGCGACGACCGCCTGGACGACGGCCTCGGCGACCCCGTCGGCGGCGATGCCACCGTCGACGAGCTGCTGGAGCACGCTGCCGAACTTCTGCGCGAGTGGGTTGTCGTCGACGCGCTGCGCCTCGCCCGGGCGGTTGCGGTGCGACTGCGCGATGCGTGTCTTGACGAATCCCGGACACAGGACCGAGACGCCGACGCGCGCGTTCGCGAGCTCGAGCTCCTTCGCGAGGCACTCCGAGAGCGCGACCACCGCATGCTTGGTCGCGGTGTACGGCCCCATGAACGGCGTCGATGTCAGCCCGGCGATCGACGCGGTGTTGACGACGTGCCCGATCTCGCCGCTATCGACGAGCGGCCCGAGCAGGTAGCGGATGCCGTGGATCACCCCGTACAGGTTGACGTCGATCGCCCACTTCCAGTCCGCCTCGCCGAGCTTCCACATCGGCCCGCCGCCACCCCCGACGCCGGCGTTGTTGCAGATCAGGTGGACGAGCCCGAACGTATCGAGCGCGCGGCGCGCGGCGGCCTCGACCTGCGCGGCGTCCGCGACGTCGGCACGGATCGCGAGCACCTCGGTCTTCGCGCGCAGCGCGGCCTCGGCCTCGGCGAGCGGGCCGGCCTCGATATCGACGAGCACGAGCTTCATGCCCTCGGCGGCGAGGCGGTGAGCGAGCGCGAGCCCGATCCCGCTCGCCGCCCCGGTGATCCACGCGGCTTTCCCTGCCAGGTTCTGCATGACGGTATGGTTACACCACGGCGGCGTGGCGATCGATTTCGAGAACTTCGGATCGCGCAAGGCAGCTGCGCCTGATTTTGCGAGCGAGGAGATCTCTCACGCCGCGGCGAAAACTGGACGGCCGATCTCGAGGTCGGCAATGTGGATCTCCCGATGACGTTGGAATTCGGCGCACGCGATCAGGCGGCGCCTGCACGGTGCGCTCCGCTCCTGCGCGTGTTCGCCGATACGTTGTTCGTCGACGACGGCAGCCGCAATGGAGCCGAGGTCCGCACCGCGATGCTGCGCCTGGACTTCGAATATCAGGGCCGCCGGGTCCGCAGCAGCGACCCGCGCCGCGCGGGCCGCGATCGCGACGCCGAGCTCCAGGCCTGCCGGGCGCTCGAGGGCCTCGGCGCGATCGAGCTCGCTCACCTCGACGACTGTGCGGTGACGCCCGGCAGCGGCGTCGACTACATCGTCGCGGTCGACGGTGACGTCCACGCGCTGTGTGCGTTCTCCGCGTACGCGATGCCGCAGCTGCGCGCGCTCGGCTGGCGCGTCGAGGTCGATCCCGAGTATCCGTGGCAGGTCGTCGGCGACGACGTGCCGCTCTACGCCGCCGCCCTGCCCGACCGCGAGCGGCCGGACTGGTTTGGCCTCGAGCTCGGTGTCGAGGTCGACGGCCAGCGCGTCGATCTGCTGCCGGCCCTGCTCGACATGA
>DAIRFU010000050.1:0-8791 GCA_036794935.1 Kofleriaceae bacterium
CGATCGACACGAGCGCCTGGTATCCGATGACGTCGTTCGAGCGGATGGGCAACGCGATCCTGCGCTTCGTCGCCGGTGATCGCATGATGCCGGTCCAGCTCTGGGGCCGGTTCTCGGCGGCGCAGCTGCGCGCGGCGCACCCGCTGTTGCTCGCACCGAACGATCCGGTCGAGTCGTTGACGCGATTTCGCGTGATGCGCGAGACGTTCTTCGACTTCGAGGCGCTGCAGGTGCTCATGCTGCACGAGGGCGAGGCGCAGATCGCGATCCACTACTACATGGGGGCGCCCGCCGAGGAAGCGGCCTCGTACCAGACGATGGGCTTCTTCGAGGGCCTGCTCGAGCTGGCCGGCGCGAAGGAGATCCACGCGACGTTCAAGGCCGCGTCGTGGCAGGGCGCGCCGCGCACGCTGCTCGATCTGCACTGGGCCTAGCCGCGCCGAACCGGGTCGCTGACGAACACCGGATCGGCTGGCGCGCCGAGCAGCCGTGCACGCGCCTCGCCGACGAGGAACAGCGAACCCGCGATCAGGATCGGCGCACCGATCGTGCGTGCACGCGCGACCGCAGCCTCGACGTCGGGCGCCGTGGCAGCTGCGACGCCGAGCTCGGCGAACCGCGCCGCGAGCTCGTCGGGCGGTAGCGCGCGCTCCTGCTGATACCGCGTCGCGACCACCGCGCGAAGCTCGGGCGCGAGTGCGCTCGCGATGCCGCGCACGTCCTTGTCGGCGGAGACCGCGGCAACGAGGACCGGCCGCAGCCCGCGCTCGCGGAGGGTCGCCGCCAGCGCACGCGCGCCGTGCGGGTTGTGAGCACCGTCGAGGATGAGGTCGCCCGCGATCTCGAAGCGGCCGGGATGCGAGAGCGTCGCGAGCACGCCCGGATCGGCGGGCACGCCGAGCGCGCCGACGAGCGCGAGCGCGAGCGCGGCGTTGTGCTGCTGGTGTGCACCCGGCAGGCCGAGCGCGAGCTGCGCGGGCGCGTCGATCACCTGCACGTCGGCCACGCCGGCATCGCGTGCGTGTCCCACGAGCAGCGGCACGGCATCGGGCTCGCCGGCGGCGCCGACGAACGCGCGCTGGCCGCGCTTGAAGATGCCCGCCTTCTCGACCGCGATCGCGGCGAGCGTGGTACCGAGAATCGCCTCGTGATCGAGCGCGACCCCGGTGACCGCCGCGATCGGCGCATCGACGACGTTGGTCGCATCGAGCCGGCCGCCGAGCCCGACCTCGAGCACCGTCACGTCGACGCGGTGTGCCGCGATGATCAGCATCGCGATCGCGGTGACCTGCTCGAAGAACGTCAGCTCGTCGCCGCCTGCCGCCGCGACGCGCTCCGCGGCCTCGACGATCGCGGCCTCGCTCGCGAGCTCGCCATCGAGGCTCACCCGCTCGCGCAATGTCGACAGGTGCGGCGACGTGTAGGTCGCGACGCGTGCACCGGCCGACCGCGCGAGCGCCGCGAGCATCGCGACCGTCGAGCCCTTCCCGTTCGTGCCGCCGATGTGGACGACGCGGCCGAGCTCGCGATCCGGCGCACCCAGCCGGTCGAGCAGCTCGCGCATCCGGTCGAGCCCGAGCTTCATGCCGAAGCGCCGGGCCGACACCAGGCGCTCGAGCAGCTCGACGTACGTCATGGGGGCCTCAGTCGGTGGCGGGCAGCTCGGAGGTATCGTCCGCCACGGTGCCGGTGCGCCGCTCGGGCTCGCGACCGCACTCGAACCAGCGCAGCGTGCGCTCGAGCGCCGGCTTGAGCTCCTTGCGCGGGACGACCATGTCGACCATGCCGTGCTCGAGCAAGAACTCGGAGCGCTGGAAGCCGGGCGGCAGCTGCTGGCGGATCGTCTGCTCGATCACGCGCGGGCCGGCGAAGCCGATCAGCGCGTCGGGCTCGGCGATCATCAGGTCACCGAGCATCGCGACCGATGCGGCGACGCCACCGGTGGTCGGATGGAGCAGCACCGCGATGTAGGGCACGCGTGCCTCGCGCAGACGCGAACGCGCCGCGCTGGTCTTGGCCATCTGCATCAGCGAGAGCACGCCCTCCTGCATACGAGCGCCACCCGATGCCGAGAACAGGATCGCCGGCCGCCGGTGCGCGAGCGCCCGCTCGAACTGGCGTGTGATCTTCTCGCCCACGACCGAGCCCATCGACCCGCCCATGAACTCGAAGACGAAGAAGCCCATCTCGACGCCGATGCCGCCCACCGTCGCGGTGCCCGCCCGGTAGGCGTCCCCGGGCCCGACCTTCTTGGTCGTACTTTTGACCTGGTCGACGTACTTCTTGGCATCGACCCGGAAGCCAAGCGGATCCCCGCTCTCGAGCGTGCGGTCGTGCTCCTGCCAGCTCCCGGGATCGCACATCATCTGGATGCGGGCCTCGGTCGGCATCCGGAAGTGGTGCCCGCAACTGGAGCAGACTCGAAAATTCGCTTCGAGGTCGGCCTCGTAGAGCGTGGCGGTGCAGCGCTCGCACTTGATCCAAATCCCTTTGGGGACGGACTTTTTGGGCTGTTCTGCGAGGCCCTGAGTGCGAGACCACCACGCCATGGGCCGCACTCATAGCAGGAGCACCAAGTATGGTAAAGAGGCGGGTTTTGACCTTCGTCACGATCTGGGAGAAGTCCCTAGCGAGTGATGATTCCATCGACTTTCTCTCGCGGGCAGGGCACGCTTCTGCTAGACACCAAAAGGGAAAACGCAGCCTGAAGGGCGTTTTGGGTGTAGATCGATTTGATTCGGCCGCCCCTAGAGAGGTCGCGATGTCTTCCGTCCTAGTCGTCAATGAAATCAGCACGGAGCGCGAGGAAATTGCCCGCGCTCTCGAAGCAGAAGGCTTCACCGTCGTTCAGGCCCCGTCTGCCGCAGAAGCGGTCCGGGAAATCTGGGGCGGGTCATTCATCGTCGCGGTCGTCTCGACCCTGCTGACCGGCACCACCAGCACCGCGCTGGTCGGCCAGCTCGGTCAGATGGCTCCCGAGATCGAGACGGTCGTTCACGGCAAGAACGACGAGTTGCCGGCCCTGGTCCGCAAGGTCATCCAGATCCGCGACGGCGAAGCCGCGGCCTGACGACCCGGCCGCCGCTCACTCGCTCGCGACGTCGAACCGGTCCTTGAGGTTCAAGAACTCCAGGAATTCCTGGAGGCGCCCGACCTCGGGAACGATGAAGCCATGCCCGTCGATGCCCGCATCCTCCGCGGCCAGGACGAGCCGCGCCGCGCGCAGTCGATCGACCACGTCGATCACCTCGGCGACGGGCAAGCCGACCCGCACCGCGATGTCCTCGACCCGCTTGGGCACGAGGATCGCCGTGCCCGGCGTGACCTGTGCGCCGGCGAGCAAGAGCTGCTCCTCCGCCATGTGGCGCAGGCACTGCACGACCTTGTGATTGGGCGTCGGTAGGAGCAGCAGCTCGACGTGCTGGTTCGCGTTCTCGACGCGCATCGCGAGCGTCTTGATGATGCGCAGCGCGATCTCGGGACGCGCGCGTAGCATCGCCTCGAACATCCGGCCCTCGATGACGAGGAGTCGCGAGTCGACGCGTGTGACCGCGGTGGCCGAACGTGGCCGCGCGTTGAGGATCGCCATCTCGCCGAAGAAATCGCCCGGCATCAGCACGGCGAGCAGGCGCTCGGTCTCGCCGACCTGGCGGCGGATCTCGACCTGGCCGGACGTCACCACGTACATGTGGTCGCCCGGCTGTCCCTCCTCGAACAACACGGTGCCCGCCGCGAAGTCGCGTGCGAACCGCTCCAGCCCGTCGTTCACGGATCCCATCATCGCATGGTTGCGTGGCGGAGGATGTGCAGGAGCGCGCGGCTTCCGACCTTCGGATCACGGTGCGCGTCGGCCGGCAGCTCGACCTCCTCCGCCGTGAGGCCGAGCTTCACCGCGCGGACGAGCATCTCGACGTCCCAGCCGTTCGCGCGATCGCGCATGCCGAGCGCGACGAGCGCCGGTAGCCGGATCGCGCGCACCGGCCCGACGCCCGACCACCGCGCGCGGTAGACCGTGTCGATCAGGCCGAGCACCAGCTTCTCGCGTACGTTGCGCCGGCCGGTCATCGTGCCGACGACGAGCTCGACGCTGCGCTCGATGATCGGCGCGACCAGCTCGGGGACGACCGCCGCGGCCGCCGGCCGGTCGCCCGGAATGAACACGACGATGTCCGGGACCCGCGGCAGCGCGCTGAAGTGGTGCTGTGCCCGCTGGCACGCGGCGCCGTACCCACCGCCGGGCTCGCGCAGGACGAGCGCGCCGGCGTCGCGCGCAATTTCGGCGCTGCGGTCGGTGGACGCGCGATCGATGACGACGACAGATCGGATCAGGCGGTGCGGGAGCTCGCGGAGCAGTGGGCCGAGGCTCGCGGCATGGTCGCGCACGGGCACCGCGACATCGATGACAGGCACCGGGTTATGGTACACGAGCGGCGATGGCGCTCACCTACAAGGACGCAGGGGTCGACATCGACGCCGGCAACGCGCTGGTCGAGCGCATCAAGCCGCTCGCGAAGGCGACGACGCGGCCCGAGGTGCTCGGCGGCATCGGCGGGTTCGCGGCGCTGTGCCGGATCCCGACCGGCTATCAGGAGCCGATCCTGGTCAGCGGCACCGACGGCGTCGGCACCAAGCTCAAGACGGCGTTCGCGGCGAACCGCCACGACACGATCGGGATCGACCTGGTCGCGATGTGCGTCAACGACGTGCTCGTCACCGGCGCCGAGCCCCTGTTCTTCCTCGATTACTTCGCGACCGGCGCGCTCGATGTCGACGCGGCGGCGAGCGTGATCGGCGGCATCGCCGAGGGCTGCCGGCAGGCCGGCTGCGCGCTCGTCGGCGGCGAGACCGCCGAGCTGCCGGGCCTCTATCACGGCAGCGACTACGATCTCGCCGGGTTCTGCGTCGGCGTCGTCGAGAAGAGCGCGATCCGGCCGCGCCGCGACCTGGTCGCCGGCGACGTCGTGATCGGGCTGCCGTCCGCGGGGCTGCACTCGAATGGCCACTCGCTCGCACGCAAGGTCGTGCTCGAGACGCTCGCGCTTGCGCTCGACGCCCGCCCCGACATCCTCGGTGGCGCGAGTGTCGCGGACGAGCTGCTGCGGCCGACGACGATCTACGCGGGCGCGTTCAAGCAGCTCGCCGGCGTGCCGTGGAAGGCCGCCGCGCACATCACCGGCGGCGGGCTCGTCGAGAACCCGCCTCGCGTCTTCGCGGACGACACGCTCGCGGTCGAGCTCGATCCGACGACGTGGGAGGTACCGCCGATCATGAAGCTGATCGCCAGCGCCGGCGTCGCCGAGGACGAGATGCGGCGCACGTTCAACATGGGCCTCGGCATGATCATCATCGTCCCGGCCGAGGATGCGGCGCGCAGCGTCGAGCTGCTGGCCGGCTCGCGTGCGCGCGTGGTCGGCCGGCTGGCACCGCGCGCCGGTGGCGAACCCTCGCGGCTGGTATGACGCAGCGCCGGAGGCGAGCATGAAGATCGGCATCCTCGTCTCGGGTACTGGCACGAACCTGCAGGCGCTGCTCGATGCCGAGACGCGCGGCGTCCTCGATCCCGCCGAGATCGCGTGCGTGATCTCGAACCGTCCCGGCGTCCGCGCCCTCGCGCGCGCGACCGAGGCGGGCAAACCCGCGATCGTGGTCGACCACAAGGCGTTCGCCGATCGCGCCGCCTTCGAGGCACAGCTGCTCGCCGAGCTCGCGGACCACGACGTCGAGCTCATCGTGCTCGCCGGGTTCATGCGCGTCCTGACCTCGCACTTCATCGAGCAGTTCCCGCTGCGCATCGTCAACACGCACCCCTCACTGCTCCCCGCGTTCCCCGGCGTCGACGCCCCCGCGCAGGCGATCGCGCACGGCGTGAAGGTCAGCGGCGTCACGATCCACTTCGTCGACACCAGCCTCGACGGCGGGCCGATCATCGCGCAGGTCCCGGTCGCGGTCTTCCCGGCCGATGACGCCGCGGCGCTGCACGCGCGCATCCAGGGCGAGGAGCACCGGCTGTTGCCCGAGGTGGTTCGCCGTCTGGCGGCGGGACGCTACTCGTGCAAAGGTCGGCTCGTGGTGGAACGTGCCGAGTAACACGTACGACCTGCTCGTGCTCGGAGACGACCTGGCGGCGCTGGTGTGCGGCACGCTGTGCGCGCGGCGCGGCATGCGCACGCTGATCCTCGGCGATCGCCCGGCACGCTACACGCTCGGCCCGCACAAGCTGCCGATCGAGCCGCTGCTCTGGCCCGTCGGCCCGGGCTCGGCCGGCGAGCGCGTGCTCAAGGAGCTGCACGGCGAGATGGCGCTGCGCCGCAAGCTGCGCGAGCCGCGGATCACCGCGCAGCTCGTCGCACCGGATCTGCGCGTCGACCTCGGCGGTGATCGGATCGCCGGCGAGCTCGCGCGCGAGCTGGGGGCTGCGGGCGAGGAGCTGCTCGCGCGCTGGCAGCGCGGGCGTGACGTCGCGCGCCTCTACGATCCGCTGTTCGCGTCCGAGCATGCGTTCCCCGGCGTCGGCTTCTTCGAGCGCCGCGAGGTCACGCGCCTCACCGAGCAAGCGACCGCGGCGGCGGCCAGCTGGTGGAGCGAATGCGAGGCCGCGCCGAACGCCAGGCTGTGGCGTCAGCTCGCCGCGATCGCACAGCGCCACCCTGCCCCGCCCGCCGGCTCGATCGCGCGCGCGCTCGACGCGTGGCATGCCGGGCCACCCGCGCTGCGTGGCGATGGCGACGCGGTCCGCGAGCTGCTCGTCGAGAAGCTGACCACCGCGGGCGGCGAGCTACGCACCGGCACCGTCACCGACGCGACGGTGTCGTGGGGCAAGCTCGCCGGCGTCACGCTGCAGAACGGCGACGAGATCGGCGCCGGCCAGGTGGTCGCGAGCAAGTCGCCGGCCGAGCTGGCCGAGCTGCTCGGCAAGAAGGCGCCGAAGCGGCTCGCCGAGCTCGCCGAGAGCATGCAGCTCGTCGGCTATCGCTACACGTTCAACATCGTGATCGACGCGGCGGGCATCCCCGAGCACATGGCGCCGACGGTCGCGGTGATCGCGGATCCGGACAAGGATCCGGTCGGCGACGCCGCGTTCTCGATTCATCTCGGCGAGAGTGACGATACCGGCCGCGTGATCGCGACCATCGCGGCAACGCTGCCCGCCACCGAACCGCTGGATACCGATCAGCTCGCACCGAAGTGCATGGCGCTGCGCGCCGGGCTGTGGCGGCGACTCGGCGACGTGATGCCGTTCTTCGAGAAGCACCTCGTGCTCGCGCACTCGCCGTTCGAGGACAGCGCGCCGCACGTACCGGGCGGGCGCGGCAGCTACGACGTGCCGAAGAGCCTGCCGCTACCGATGGCGCCGGTCTGGCAGGACAACCCGCAGGCGAGCTACCTCAGCGGGCTCAAGAACCTGACGCTCACCGGCGAGCAGATCCTGCCCGCGTACGGCGTCGAGGGCGCGCTCGTCGCGGGCTGGAGCGCGGCGAAGGTCGCGTGCGCGCTCGCCGGCAAGAAGAAGGACTACCTCCGCGACGAGGTGGTCGGTGCCGCGAGCTGACCGCGGGACCGGCTACTGCCCGCGGTACACGACCTCGACGAGCGCGCGAAAGCGCGGCGCGCCGATCTGATCGTCGATGCCCTTGCCGGCACGCACCGCGAGCCCGAGCCACGGCCGCACATCGCCGACGACGCCGGCGCGAACCTCGGCGGGCGATGCACCGCGACGGTCGCCGACGTCGTTGCCGAGCACGCCGACGAGCTCGCCGGTGAGGCGCACGTGGTTCGCGTCGCAGTAGAGGCCGGAGATCGCGGGGAGCTGGTAGCTCGCGCCGACCGCGCCGAACAGCTCGTCCCCGAGCAGCCGATCGGCGACCTCGACCTCGGCGCCGCGGAACCGGACGCCGCCGGTCGCGGCCACCACGACGCCCTGCGGCAGCATCACCCGGCCGATCAGCATCCAGGCCGCGGTGTAGTTCGCCTCGCCCGCGAGCTGGTAATCGTTGCCGGTACCGAACGTGAGCTGACCGCGCGCGAACACCGCGTACCGCTCGCGGCCGACGAGGCGTAGCCGCGCGCCGATGCCGAGGTCGCCGGCGACCCAGCGATCGAGCGGCTGGTCGTCGCCGAGTCGCTGGTAGCGCTCGCCGGTCTGGTGCGCGATCGGCATCCGCACGTCGACGAGGATCGCCGGGCCGATCGCGAGCGCGGCTCCGAGGGCGAGCGTCTGCCGGCGCTCGAGCGGAAACGTCACGAGCTTCGTCGTGTGCAGCCGCATCGGCCGATCGAGATAGCCGAGCTGCGCGCTGACGGCCCAGGTGCCCACCGGCGCGCCACCGTCGAACGAGAATTCGGCCTGGCCCGGCGGCGGTGCGTCGCGATCGATCTCGAATGCCTCCGGGCGGTGGATCGGTGCCTCGGCGTGGGCTGCACCGGCGAGCAGCGCGACGGCCGCCAGCGCTCTCATCCCATGATCCGGGAACCGAGCTCGTACACGCGCGCGGGTGCCATGTGGCGGTAGCGCGTGACCTGCACCCGGAGCTGCGCGATCTGATCGATCACGTCGCAGCGTGACGCGCCATTCGCGAGCATCGCGCGCGCCCGCTCGACGATCGCCGGCCGCGCCGCCTTCGGGTGATAGATGAACGTGCGGCCGAACCGCACCTCGCTGTTGGTGCCGACGAGCCGCAGCTCGGCGACCTCGCCGACCTCGACGCCGAGCATCGCGCGCTGCTCGGTGACGTGAAGCGCGGCGCCGCCGAGCAGATCGAGCAGCTCGATCCGGCCCTTCGCGAGCGCGCGC
>DAIRFU010000050.1:8801-18011 GCA_036794935.1 Kofleriaceae bacterium
AGGCTGCGTTGCGACGTGAGCAGTGCCTTGACGACCGCCGCGCGCGGATCTCCGGCGGCCGCCAGCTCGTGATAGGTCTGCGCCGCGGCCGGCAGCTGCACGCCGTCCCCGCCGGCCCGCTCGACGACGTACCACTCGACGAACGCCGCGCTCCACGGCTCCCAGAGCTCGTCGTCCTGGTGGACCTTGCCCCGACGCTCCTCGTACTCGCGGCGCGCCGCGCCCGCGGCGCCGGCATCGGTCGTGTGGCGCGTGTAGAGCTCCTCGATGACCTGATCGAGGAGCGCGGCGGTGCTCACTTGGCCCTCTTCAGCTCGTCACGAAAGCGCGCGAACAGGTACGACGCGTCGTGGGGCCCCGGGCTCGCCTCGGGGTGATACTGCACGCTGAAGATCGGCCGCCCCTCGACCGCGATGCCTTCGTTCGAGTGATCGAACAGGTTCTCGTGCGTGATGTGCACGCCGGAGGGCAGCGTCGTCGGATCGACGACGAAGCCGTGGTTCTGCGACGTGATCTCGACCTTGCCGGTCGTCTTGTCGAGCACCGGGTGGTTGCCACCGTGGTGGCCGAACGGCAGCTTGAGCGTCTTCGCGCCGAGGGCGAGGCCGAGCATCTGGTGACCGAGGCAGATGCCGAACACCGGCTGGCCGGTCGCCATCAGCTCCTTGACGGCCGCGACGCCGTAGTCGACCGCCGCCGGATCGCCGGGACCGTTCAACAGGAAGTAGCCATCGGCGCCGATCGCGATCGCCTCTCGCGCCGGCGTGCTCGCGGGCACGACCGTGACGCGCGCGCCGATGTCGCGGAGCTGGCGCAGGATGTTCTCCTTCATCCCGAAGTCGTAGGCGACGACGTGAAACTCGATCGGCGGCGGCGGCAGCGCGCGGCCGTCGTCGGCGGCGCGCCAGGTCGGCTGGTCCCACACGTAGCGCTCGCCGCAGGTCACGCCCGGCACGAGGTCGAGGCCGTCCATCTTCGGCGCGCTGCGGACGCGCTCGAGCACCGCGTCGATCTCGCCGACGTGCGGGGTGATCGCACCGCGCATCGCGCCCTCGTCGCGCAACAGACGCGTCAGCGCGCGGGTATCGATCCCGTCGATCCCCGGAACCTTCGACGTATCGAGCCACTCGGGAAGCGTGGCCTCCGAGCGCCAGCTCGCCGGAATCGGCGACACCTCGCGGACGACGAGGCCCGCGCACGCGACCCGCCGCGCCTCGATGTCATCGCGGTTGATGCCGACGTTGCCGATCTCCGGCGCGGTCATCACCACGATCTGACCGGCGTACGAGGGATCGCTGATGATCTCCTGGTAGCCGGTGAGCGACGTGTTGAACACGACCTCGCCGATCGATTCGCCTTCGCGAATCAATTTTTCCGCGCCGCTTCGCGGCTTGGGGCGGCCGCCGAATCCCTCACCGCGGAACACGCGCCCGTTCTCGAGCACGAGCGCGGCCGGCCAGCGCGCGGTCACTTGACCCTCCCGTCGAGGTCGTAGGCGATGCGCCCCTCGAAGATCGTCAGCACCGCGCGGCCGGCGAGCGTCTGGCCGAGGAACGGCGAGTTCTTCGACTTGCTCGCGATCGCGTCGGCGGTCAGCGTCAGCGTGCGCTCGGGATCGATCACGGTGATATCGGCGAGCGCGCCGACCGCGAGGTGACCACCGGGCAGGCCGAACGCGCGCGCCGGGCCGCCGGTCAGCGCCGAGATCGCGCGGCGGTCGTCGAGCGTCCCCATGCGCACGAAGTCGAGAATGATCGGCAGCGCGGTCTCGAGCCCGAGCATGCCGGGTGCAGCGCACTCGAACTCGACGTCCTTCTCGACCGGCGAGTGCGGCGCGTGGTCGGTCGCGATCGCGTCGATCGTGCCGTCGGCGAGCGCCTCGAGCAGGGCCTCCTGATCGGCGGCCGTGCGCAGCGGTGGCATCACCTTCGTGCGCGTGTCGTAGTGGCTGCACGCCTCGTCGCTGAGCGCGAGGTGGTGCGGCGTGACCTCGCAGGTCACCGGCAGGCCGCGGCGCTTGGCGTCGCGGATCAGCGCGACCGTGCGCGCCGTCGAGACGTGCGCGACGTGGTAGCGCGCGCCCGTCCACTCGACGATCTCGAGGTCGCGGGCGACCATCGCGCTCTCGGCGCAGGCCGGCTGGCCGCGGATGCCGATCCGGGTCGCCACCGCGCCCTCGTTCATCGCCCCGCCCTCGCTGAGGTCGAGATCCTCGGCGTGCTGCACGAGTGGCAGGTCGAACGTCTTCGCGTACTCGAACGCGCGCCGCACCAGCCCGCTGTTCATCACCGGGCGGCCGTCGTCGGAGATCGCGACGATGCCGGCCTCCTTCATGTCCGCGATGTCGGCGAGTGCCTTGCCCTCGAGCCCGTGCGTGATCGCGCCGATCGGCCGCACCCGCACCGTGCCGACCTCGCGCGAGCGCCGCACGATCAGCTCGGTCACCGCGCGCTGGTCGTTGACGGGCCGGGTGTTCGGCATGCAGCACACGGTCGTGAAGCCGCCGGCGGCGGCCGCCCGCGTGCCGGTCTCGATGTCTTCCTTGTATTCCTGACCCGGCTCGCGCAGGTGGACGTGGAGGTCGATGAGGCCGGGGACGACCCACAGGTCGCGGACGTCGACGATGCGCGGCGCGACCAGACCGCGGCCGATCTCGACGATGCGGCCGTTCGTGATCCGTACGTCGGCCGCCTGATCGACGGGACGCTGCGCCGCCGGGTCGAACACCCGGCCTCCGCGTAGAACGAGGTCGCTCGGTTCGCGATCTCCCATCATCCTGGTCGTCGCCTTTCCAGGCTCCGGGCGGGATCCATCGGGCCGGGTCTTACCACATCAGCTATGCTGCCGCCGTGCCGACCGCGGGGATCGTGATCATCGGCGACGAGATCCTGAGCGGGAAGTTCGTCGAGGAGAATGCCGCCTTCCTGATCGGTGAATTGCGGGCCCTTGGCGTCGATCTCCGCCGGATCACGGTGATTCCGGATGAGCTCGACGACATCGCGGCGACCGTCGTCGACGCGAGCGCGCGCTTCGACCACGTGTTCACGTCTGGCGGGGTCGGCCCGACCCACGACGACGTCACGATGGCCGGCATCGCGCGGGGGTTCGGCACGACGGTGGTCCGCCACCCCGATCTCGAGGCGCGGGTGCGCGGCTACTGGAAGGACAAGCTCGCCGACGCGAACCTGCGCCTGGCCGAGGTGCCGGCCGGGGCGGACCTCGTCTTCCCCGGTGGCCGGAGTGAATCCGGCCACCTCCATGACCGGCGCAAGGACCAGATCTGGCCGGTCGTCTGCTACCGCAACGTCTACATCATGCCCGGCGTGCCGGCGCTGTTCCGGCGCAAGTTCGTCGACATCCGCGATCGCTTCCGCGCCGCGCCGGTCACCGCGGCCCGGCTGTACATCGACCTCGAGGAGGGCGAGCTCGCGCCGCACCTCCACGCGACCGTGGCGGCCCACCCGGCGGTGCGCGTCGGCAGCTACCCGCGGTTCTCGGAGAAGGACTTCCGCGTGCTCGTCACGCTCGAAGGCGCCGACCTCGACGCGGTCACGGCCGCGTTCGAGATGCTCGTGCGCTCGGTCGCCGGCAAGCTCGTGCGCAGCGAGGCACCTGCCGTGGTCGGTTAGCGGGTCGGGCCGACCAGCGATCGTACCGTCGCGACCAGCTCGCCGCGCGGCACGTCGACCTCGCGGTTCTCGCGCAGGATCTTGAGCTTGATCTGGCCGGCGTCGCGCTCGCGCGAGCCATAGAGGATCGCGACCGGGACGCCGGCGCGGTCGGCATACTTCATCTGCTTGCCGAGCTTGTCGTCGCCGCCGTAGACCTCGGTGTTGAGGCCGGCGTCACGCAGCTCGCTCGCGATCGCCAGGTAGTCATCGTTCAGCGCGGCCTCGACGTTGAGGACGAGCGCGTGTGCGGTGGTCTTGACGTCGCTCTTGATGAGGCCGAGCTCGAGGAGCTGCGAGAACAGCCGCGTCACGCCGATCGAGATACCGACGCCGGGCAGCTTGCTCTTCGTGTAGTGACTGGCGAGATCGGCGTAGCGGCCGCCCGAGCAGATCGAGCCGAGTCGCGGATGATCGGTGAGAAACGTCTCGTAGACGGTGCCGGTGTAGTAGTCGAGCCCGCGCGCGATCGACAGGTTGATCTTCAGCGCCGAGGCGGGGACGCCGAGCGCGAGCGTGCCGGCGTACACCGTCTCGAGCTCGCGCAGGCCCTCGGTGAAGTTCGCGTTCGCCGGCTGAAACGCGCGCAGCGCCTCGAGCGAGCTCGCGGCGAGCACATCGAACAGCTGTGTCGCGGCCTCGGCGCTGGCCAGCGCGGCGACCTTGGGCTCGATCTCGGCGCGCTCCTGCTTGCCGAGCCGATCGACCTCGTGCAGCACATCGGCGTGGCGCTCGGCGGGGATGCCGAGCGACTCGAGCAGCCCGCGCAACAGCTTGCGGTTGTTGATGTAGATCGTGAACGGCCCGAACGCGAGCTGGCTGAAGATGCCGTGAATGATCGCCGGCACCTCGGCGTCGTACGCGAGCGGCAGCGTGTCCTTGCCGATCACGTCGATGTCGCACTGGTAGAACTCGCGGTAGCGGCCCTTCTGCGCGCGCTCGCCGCGGTAGACCCGCTGGATCTGGTAGCGGCGGAACGGAAAGTTGAGCTCGTGCTCGTGCTGCGCGACGTAGCGCGCGAGCGGCACCGTCAGATCGAAGCGCAGCGCGAGCTCGGGCTTCCTCCGCGCCGCTTGCGCTGTGCCCTGCTCGAGCGCGCCGGTCGACTGGACGAAGTAGACCTGCTTCTCGGTCTCGCCGCCGGACTTGGTGAGGAGCACGTCGGTGACCTCGAACGCCGGCGTCTCGATCGGCACGAAGCCGAAGCGCTCGAAGTTGCCCCGGATCGTATCGAGCATGCGCTGGAACGCGATCTGCTGCGCGGGCAACAGCTCGAGCACGCCGGGCGGGGTTCGGGGCTGGACGGGCATCGAAGCTCCGCTTTATACCGCCTCGATGTTCGATTGTCGCCACCAGCCGCTCCGGCTTCCGTCCGTGCTCGTCGGTCAGCTCGCGGCGGCCTACGACGAGGTACAGCGGCGCGGGCGATCGCCGGCTGACGTCAGGCGCGCAGCGAGCGGACGACGAACACGGCGGCGCCGAGCGCGAGTGCCAGGCCGACGAAGCCGACCCACAGCACGCGGCCGGACGGCTCCGGCACGCCGGCGGTCGTGGGCGCCACCTTGGTCGGGCCGCCGGCGGCGGCGACGATCGGCGGCTCGGCAACGGGCTTCGGCGGCTCGACGCCGTCGGACCACGACGTGGTCTCGATGATCGTGCCATCGGAGCGGATCGCGGTGACCTCGACGCGCGCGCCGGTGACCGTGACGCGCAGGTAGTGCAGCACGCGCTCGAAGCGCTTGACCGCGGCGAGGTCGATCGGGTCCGAGTGGGACCGGCGCGGATAGAGCGGCGCGCCACCGCCGCCCGAGATGAAGTAGTGGAGGTCGTTGTGCTCGGCGCGCGAGTACACGTGATCGTGGCCGGAGAACACGGCACTGACCCCGTACTGCTCGAACAGCGGCGTCCACTTCTCGCGCAGGTCGGTCGCGCCGCCGTGCAGGGACACCGAGAACGGCGGGTGGTGCATGACGACGAAGATGTGACGGATCATCTCGTCCTGCCGCGCCGCGATCAGCTCGCGCTCGATCCACGCCGTCTGATCGGTGAGCGCGAAGCTGTACGCGTTGGAGTCGAGGACCAAGAACCGCGAGCTGCCGTACGTGAACGCGTAGTAGCGCTCGGTATCGCCGCCGTTCTCGGGCACCGAGAAGTACGCGCGATATGTATCGGCGGTGCGGCCGCGGCCCTGGCGGTCGTGGTTACCGAGCGCCGGGAAGTAGATGTTGTCGCGCAACATCTCGTTCTCGACATCGAAGAAGTCCTGCCACTGATCCTGGCGGTAGCCCTCGTCGACCATGTCGCCGGTCCCGAGCACGAAATCGGGGACCTCCTGCGCCATACGCTGGATGACGCGGCGGTGCTGGTGGATCGGGCCGCGCGTGTCGCCGACCACGATGAACGAGAACGGCACGTCCTTGCCGTCGGCGGGCGCGGTCGCGAACTCGCCCTTCCACACCTCGCCGCCGACCTCGACCCGGTAGCGATAGCGGCTCGACGGGCGCAGGCCCTCGACCTGCGCCTCGGCGATGCGCGCGGGCGCGACGTCCTGCGTGCGCGTGCCGCCCGGGCCCTCGACGACGAGCTTCGCCGGGACCAGCTCGTCCATCTGCCACATGACCGTGATCGACGAGGGCGCGAGATCCTGCAGGTACGGCCCCTTGAGCATCTTCGGGCCCGCGTGCGCCACACCGGCGACGGCGAGCGCGCACGTGCAAGTGATCCCCCGCAGCAGATTCACGACCATCGATGGTACGGAGATCCGTCGGGTAAGTGCAAGTTCGCCGGCGGGCACGTTCAGCGATACCGCATCGACGACAGTGCGCCGACCAGATCGCGCGCGCTCTCGCGCGTGTAGCCAAACCGCGTGATCAGGGTGGCGAGCGCGGTGTCGGCCCGCGTGCGGGCGTCGGTCGAAAGGTGACCCTCGTTGCCGGACAGCAGCATGACGAGATCGGAGATGCCCTTCGCGATCGTCTTCTTGTGCTTCTCGAAGTACGCGTCCTTCAGCTTGCGCATCAGGTCCGCGAAGATGTCGCTCATCACCGGCTTCTGGCCCTTGTGATCGAGCGACCACGCGCCGATCTTCGCGATCAGGCTCTGCCGGAAGTCGTCGGCGCGGCCGGGGATCTCGAGCGTGCGCTCGACCTCGCGCATCATGCCCTCGTCGGGCTCCTCCGCCCGGCCCGTCGACGTGTTGCGGACCTTCTCCTTCTTGATCGCGTGCATCACGTGCGTGATGTAGCGCTCGAACACGCGCGCGTACTCGGACTCCTCGACGAGCCCGACCGCCGCGCGCACCTCGTCGTCGATGATGTCGAACAGCCGGCCGCGCGCGACGTCGGCGAGCTTGCGGTGATCGTGGAAGCCGCCGGGCTGGACGTCCTGGCGCAGGAACTCGTACAGGCTCGCCTGCTTGCAGAGCTCGACGATCTCGTCGAGCACGACGAGCGG
The DNA here is from genome assembly GCA_036794935.1 of Kofleriaceae bacterium. Lineage (GTDB taxonomy): Bacteria > Myxococcota_A > Polyangia > Haliangiales > Haliangiaceae > JABFXX01. The sequence goes on from DAIRFU010000050.1 coordinate 15,923, forward strand.
CGACACGTACTCGTAGCGAGTGTTGCCGGCGGCCGCGAGCAGCACGGTCTGCATCTCGCGCGGCGACGCGCCGACGCGGCCCTCGTAGATCGGATACGTGTCCGACTCGTGAAACAGATCCCGGATGTGTGACGCGAGCTCGCGGGCGCGATCGGGGGACAGATCCTCGGGGACCTGCCCCGTCGAGTACAGCTCGACCTTGTCGAGCGGCGACAGCCGACCGATCACCTCGGCGAGCGTCGACGGGAAGCGCTCGATCTGCGGCTTGCGCATGCGCGACAGCACCGCCCACAGCGCCGCGACGTACGCGGTGTGCGGCGCGACATGGCGACCGCCGGAGGATTCGCGCAGCTGCTCGCGGTAGAGCGCCTCCTCGTGGCGGACATCGAGGATGAACGGCACGCGCACGAGCTCGATGCGGCCCTTGAAGCTCTGGAAGTCCGGGATCTCGCGGAACGCGGCGAGGTGGATGTCATTGCAGCTGCCGACGAACACGAGATCGAGGAGCAGGGTCGCGCTCTGCATCGACAGCGCCGCGCGCTCGACGGTCGTGAGCAGGTACTTGTAGTGCTCGAGCGGCCGCTTGAGCAGGTCGTCGAACTCGATCATGCCGCGGTTGGCGCCGACGATCTCGCCACCGTACTCGTGCAGCGACACGCTCTGCAGCGACGGCGGCAGCGCGGCGAGGGTGCGGTCGGCCGTGATCTGGCGCTCGGTGGCATCGACCGAGAGCTGGGGCTCGACGGTGACCCAGCCCTGGCGATAGCGGTGCGAGACCTCGAAGCGCTCGATCCGCACGTGGCGCAGCACCTGGACGAAGTCGCCCTGATAGCTCGCGAGCAGCGCGTCGTAGATGCCGCGGTTTCGCGGCGACAGCGAGCCGGTACGCAGGTAGTCGCTGACCTGGAACGCGCGGCTCGGGGGCGCGCTCTCCAGCATCTTGCCGATCAGCTTCTGGCGCTCGTCGAGCGGGACGAGCAAGAGCGGGTGATCGCGCAGCTCGTCGCCGAGGCGTGCGTCGATCTGGTCGTCCGGCAGGTACGCGAACGACTCGAGCGAGTCGATCGTCGGCTGGCCGCCGAAGCCGATGCCGCCGCGCGTGCTCTTCTGCGCCGGGAAGATCCAGCTGAACCGATACAGCGCACCCTCGTCGAGCGTCGAGTAGTGCTCGAGTCCGCGGCCGAGGCAGCGGATGAACGTCGACTTCGCCGAGCCGTTCGGCCCGTGCAGCAGGATCAGCTTGTTCGGCCGGCCGTCCTGCACGAACGTGCGCAGGATCCGGTAGGTCTGGTTCTGCACCATCTCCTGGCCGAACAGCCGATCCTCGCCGTTTGCCCACGGCGCGTCGAACAGCTTGAACCGGGTGACCTCGCCCCACGGATAGCGGACGTCTTCCGAGCCGTAGTGATCGAAGCAGTCGACGATGTACTGCGTCGAGCTGCGCAGCTGGCGCGTCGGATCGGCGAACGCGAGCGCGAGGTACTCCGAGAACGCCATCACGCGGCGGTTGCGCGTGAAGTCCTCGCGTACCGCGGCGTGCAGCTCGAGGAGTGTGTCCTTGACGGGCGGCGGAACTTCAGCCACGACTGCCCTCTCGACGCGCTTCGCTCATCGGCGCGACACTACTTTAGTTTGCGGCGACCGTGATCGTGATCGGCTGCTTCTTCGGATGGCAGCTCTCCTTCTCGCAGATGCCGAACTTGAGCACGCCCTTGATCTCGTACGAGCCGGCCTGCGCGGGCGTCGCCTTGACGGCAAATGCGAGCGCCTGCTCGGACAGCGTCGCGGCATCGCCCTGCTCCTTGTTGCGACCGCCGGCCGTCAGCTCGGTCTTCGCGAGCGTCACGCCCGCGGGCGCCTCGAGCGAGAGCTTGATCGGATAGTCGGTCGCGACGTGGTAGCCAGTCGCGGGCGCGACCGCGAGCTTGGCCGTCGTCTCGGTGCCCGCCTTGCCCTCGGCCTTGTCGACCGTCAGCGTGCCCTCGTCCGGCTTGAGGTGGAAGCGGGGATCGTCGGCCGCGGCGATGGGCGGGGCGGCCTGGGCCGACCCGGCCTTGTCGGGGCCGGGCACCTGGATGCGCTCGGTCTC
>DAIRFU010000481.1:0-2291 GCA_036794935.1 Kofleriaceae bacterium
GGCGCAGCGCAACCGCGAGTTCGACCCGCGCGTGATGGCGATCTCGGTCGGCTCGACGGTCGCGTTCCCGAACTTCGACGCGATCTTTCACAACGTGTTCTCGACCTCTCCGCTCGGCGCGTTCGATCTCGGCATCTACAAGACCGGCGAGGCGCGCGAGTTCACGTTCCAGAAGCAAGGGATCATCCGCCTCGGCTGCAACCTGCACGCGAACATGGCCGGCTACATCGTCGTGGTCGCCGCCCCGTCGTACGTCGTGACCGACGACGCGGGCCACTTCAAGTTCCACCGCCTCGCGCCCGGCAGGTACAAGCTCAAGGCGTGGAGCGAGCGCAGCAAGGCGCCGATCACGCGCGACGTGACGATCAAGCCCGGCGCGAACCAGCTCGACATCGGCGTCGCCGCCGACGCGCCGGCAGGCCCGCTGCCGGACAAGTTCGGAGGTGCGCGTGGCTAGGATCCCGGGCGATCCCGGAGCCAGGCGCAGGTCCCGGCTCCTCGGTTTCGGGGTGATCGGTGCGCTGCTGCTCGTCGTCGGTGGAGCGGTCGCCGGCTACGGGTTGACGCGCAAGCGGACCGGCGGGATGACACCGGCGGCCAGCGCGGCGATGGGCAGCGCGATCGGGCAGCTCGATGGGGACGTCAAGGCGGCGCGCGCGAGCGTCAAGGAACGCGCGGCGACCTTCGCGAGCCTCCGGCCGGTGCAGGCCGCCGTGTCGACCGACGCGGCGACCGCGAAGGACATGTTGCTGCGCGGCGAGCTCCAGTTCTCGCCGCAGGCCGGCGAGGTGGTCGAGCTCGGCCAGGTCCGCGCCGGCACGCCCGAGACGCTCGTGATCCAGCCGGAGGGCGCGATGCACTCGCCGCGCGCCGGCAAGCCGGGCAGCTTCGTCGACCTGATGGGTGATGAGGTCGTGATCACCGAGGTCGCCGAGGTCACGCCGAAGGAGGCCGCCGATGGCCTGTCCGGCTACGTCATGGTCGTGCGGCCGCTCGATCTCAAGCCGGCGATCGATCGGCTCGCTGCCGCCGGCGTTGCCGGATCGATCGAAGCCGGCGGGAAGACCCGCACGATCGGCTCGCCGGCGCCGAACGCGACGCCGCAGGTCCAGATGATCCCCTCGCTGCCCGAGATGAAGATCGTCGTGGCGGTGCCGCCGAAGACCGGCGGCATCCCGGTCCTGCTCGTCGCCGGCGGCGGCGCGGCCGCGGTGCTCGGCCTGATCCTGCTCGTGCTCGGCCTCGTCGCGAAGGGCGGCGCCGCCGGCGTGCAGGCGGCGACCCAGACCGCGATGCCGATCGGCTCGGCCTCGACGCAGCTCGCGGGCGTGGCCGCGACGGGACCCGGCGCGGTGGCCGTGGGGACGCCGGCGCCCATCGATCCGCTCGGCGCGAGCGGCGCAAGCACGGCCGCGACGAACCTCGGGCCGGGCGCGATGCTCGGCCGCTGGGAGATCATCCGGCGCCTCGGCTCCGGCGGGATGGCCGACGTGTTCCTCGCGCGCTCGCGCGGCGAGGCCGGTTTCGAGAAGATCGTCGCCGTCAAGGTCATGCATCCGCACCTCGCCCGCATTCCCCGCGCGGTCGATCACTTCCTCGACGAGGCACGGCTCGCGGCGCGCATCGCGCACCCGAACGTCGTCGCGATCCACGACCTCGGCAAGATCGGCAACGACTACGTCATCGTGATGGAGTTCGTCGACGGCGTCGATCTCGAGCGCCTGCTCCAGGCCGCTCGCGAGGCGCAGCGGCCGGTGCCGATCGACGTCGGCCTCGGCATCCTGCGCCGGATCTGCGACGGCCTCAACGCCGCGCACAAGGCGCTCGCGCCCGACGGCACCCCGCTCAACATCGTCCACCGCGACGTCAAGAGCGCGAACGTGCTCGTCTCCAAGCAGGGCGGCGTCAAGGTAGTCGATTTCGGCATCGCGAAGGCCGCGCAGCAGGGCCACCAGACGATCGCGGGCGAGACCAAGGGCACGCCGTCGATGATGGCGCCCGAGCAGCGTGTCGGCGACACCGTCGACGTGCGCGCCGATGTCTACTCGGTCGCCGCCGTCGGCTACGAGATCTTGACCGGCCACGCGGTCAACCTCGATCTCGCTGCCCTCGCGCACCTGGGTGTCGAGAACTGGCCGCACCTGCCGGTGCCGTCATCGCTGCGCCCGCAGCTGCCGCTCGAGCTCGACGGCGTGCTGATGCGCGCGATGTCGTTCGAGCGCGACAAGCGGCCGGCGGACTGCGCGACCTTCGAGGCGACCTGCGAGCAGATCATGAAGCAGCACGGCCTG
>DAIRFU010000481.1:2301-5597 GCA_036794935.1 Kofleriaceae bacterium
GTACTCGCAGACGATGTCGACGTGAGCAGCGTGCGATGCTGCTGTTCAAGAAAGCGTTCCACGACGGCCTGAAGACCGGCGCGATCACGCTGACGTTCCGGCGCTGGCAGAAGCCGCACGTGCGCGTCGGCGGGCGCTACCGCTGTCATCCGATCGGCGTGCTCGAGGTCGATCGCGTCGACCGCGTGCGGGCCGGCGCGATCACCACCGCCGACGCGCGCCGGGCCGGCTTCGCGTCTGTCGGCGAGCTGCGCGGCTATCTCGAGGAGCTCGGCCCGCTCGGCGATAGCGACGAGCTGTGGCGCGTCGAGCTCCACCATGGCGGCGACGGCGATCGCGTCGAGCTCGCGCTCGAGGACCAGCTGACGACCGAGGACGTCGCGGCGATCGCCGCGAAGCTCGAGCGGCTCGACAAGCACGGGGCGTGGACGAAACAGACCCTCGCGATCATCGCGAAGCAGCCGCGCGTCGCCGCGTCCAGGCTGGCCGCCAAGCTCGGCCGCGAGACCCTGCCGTTCAAGGTCGACGTCCGCAAGCTCAAGCGGCTCGGGCTGACCCAGAGCTTCGAGGTCGGCTACGAGCTGTCACCGCGCGGCCGGGCGTTCGTCGCCGCGCGTCCTCGCCGGCGTCGCTGAGCGCTCAGAAGCGCACGGTCGCCGCGACGCCGGTCTCCCTCGGCGTCACGACGGGGGTGACCGACACGGCGCCGCGATCGCGCAGAAAGAAGATCGTCGCGCCGATCGCGCACCCGGCGGCCAGGCCGAACGACGTCCACGCGAGGACCTCGTAGCGGCGGCCCTCGGCGGTCAGATTCTCGTAGCGCTCGCGCGTCTGCGCATCGAACTCGGGCGGCATCCCGTTGTCGCTGATGTACAGATCCTTGATGTCCTGCTCGGCCGACTGCGTGGCGTACGCGAGCACGGCGCCCGCGGTGACGAACGCGAGCGAGCCGCCGACGAGCAGCCACGCGCGATCCTGGTTCGCCGACGGCTCGGCCAGCGGCGCGGCAGGCTCGGGGGCCGGTGCCGCCTCGGGAGGGGGCGCGAGTGCCGGCGCAGGCGCGGGTGCGGGCGTCGGTTCGGGCGCGGGTGGCTGCGCGAGCGCTGCCTTGCACGCCGCGATGCGCTCCTGGGTCAGCGCCACGAAGCTCGGCTCGGGTCGCGCCTCGGCGAGGTAGCGATCGTAGTAGGTGAGCGCGTCGGTGCAGTTGCCGGCTTTCTCGTAGGCGGTGCCGATCTTGAAGAACAGCACCGGGTCGTTCGTGATCGCGTACGCGGCGAGGAAATCGCGCACCGCATCGTCGGGCCGGCCGGCGTCGAGCTCGCGCGTCGCCGCGTCGTAGAGCTCGGTCGCGCGCGCGAAATCGGGCTGGCCATCCGGCGGGGGAACCTGGGCGAACGACCGTGTGGCGAGGCACACGACGCAGAGGCCCGAGATCCAGCCGCGCATACGGCTCCGAGCGTACAGATCTCCCGGGAGATGCGCTATACCGCGTCCCCGGAGTACCCGAATGGCGAAGATCGATCTCGTCCGCAACCTCGGTGTGGTCGCCCATATCGATGCCGGCAAGACCACGGTGTCGGAACGGTTCCTGTTTCATTCGGGCAAGACCCACAAGATCGGCGAGGTCCACGAGGGCGAAGCCGAGATGGACTGGATGGAGCAGGAGCGCGAGCGCGGGATCACGATCACCGCGGCCGCGACGACGTTCGAGTGGAAGAAGCACGAGATCCACCTGATCGACACCCCGGGCCACGTCGACTTCACGATCGAGGTCGAGCGTTCGCTGCGCGTGCTCGATGGTGCGGTCGTCGTGTTCTGCGGCGTCGCCGGCGTGCAGCCGCAGTCCGAGACGGTGTGGCACCAGGCGGACAAGTTCAAGGTCCCGCGCCTGGCGTTCGTCAACAAGCTCGATCGCGTCGGCGCGTCGTTCGGGGCCGTGGTCGCCGATATCCGCGAGCGGCTCGGCGCGAACGCGGTGCCGATCCAGCTGCCGATCGGCGACGAGGACAAGTTCAACGGCGTCGTCGATCTGGTGACCATGAAGGCGCTCATGTTCTCGGGCGATGTCACCGAGGCGCCGGACATCGAGGAGATTCCGGGCGAGCTCGCGGCGACCGCGGCCGACGCGCGCGATCAGCTGATCCAGGCACTCGCCGATCTCGACGACGGCGTCGCCGCGAAGTACCTCGAGGGGCAGGAGATCAGCGAGGCAGAGATCAAGGCCCTGATCCGGCGCTCGACGATCGCGGTGAAGATGATCCCGGTGCTCGCCGGCACGGCGCTGCGCAACAAGGGCATCCACACGCTGCTCGACGCGGTGATCGACTACCTGCCGTCGCCCGCCGACATGCCGCCGGTCACCGGCGTCGATCCGCGGTCTATCTTCGGCGGCGCAAGCGCCGCCGGGGGCAGCGAGAAGCTGACGCGTGCGCCGAAGAACAACGAGCCGTTCTCCGCACTCGCGTTCAAGATCGCGATGGACGAGGGCCGCAAGGTGGTGTTCTTCCGGATCTTCAGCGGCACGATCGAGCCCGGCCACGAGGTGCTCAACGTCCGCACGAACAAGAAGGAGAAGATCGCGCGGCTGTTCCGCATCCACGCGCAGAAACGCGAGCGCCTCGAGAAGGGGATCGCCGGCGAGATCGTCGCCGCTGCCGGACTCAAGGACGCGACGACCGGCGACACGATCTGCGATCCGAAGGCACCGATCCTGCTCGAGCGCATCGATACCTACGAGCCCGTGATCTCGCAGGCGATCGAGGCCGACAACCAGGCTGCCAAGGAGCGCCTGGACTTCGCGCTCGGCAAGATGGGCGAGGAGGACCCGACGTTCCGGGTCAAGGACGACCCCGATACCGGCCAGACGATCATCTCGGGCATGGGCGAGCTCCACCTCGAGATCATCGTCGACCGCATGAAGCGCGAGTACGGCGTGCAGGCGCGTGCCGGCAAGCCGCAGGTCGTCTATCGCGAGACCGTGCTCGCGAGCGGCGAGGGCACGGCCGAGTTCGAGCGCGACCTCAAGGAGCAGGCGATCTACGGCCAGGCCACGTGCAGCGTGCAGAGCCGCGCACGCGGCACCGGCATGGAGTTCAAGCAGAAGCTGCCGGCCGGCACGCTGGTGCCATCCGCGATCATCGAAGCGGGCATGCAGGGCCTGCGCGACGCCGCATCGAGCGGCCCCGATGGCTATCCACTCGAGGACGTCGAGGTCACGCTCGTGAATCTCGCGACGAGGGAGGGTGCGAACGCCGAGATCGGCTGCCGGGCCGCCGCCGCGGAGGCGTTCCGCC
>DAIRFU010000482.1:0-5592 GCA_036794935.1 Kofleriaceae bacterium
GCCAGCACCGGCCCCGTGTCGCCGCCGCCGGCGAGCGACACCAGCCGGGCCAGCCACCGGGTCACCCCGCGCCGGCGACGATCTCGGAGGCCGACGCCGAACCACCATTGACGAGCACGACGAGCGGCGACGTGGTGTCGCCGAAGCCGCGCTCGGCACGGCGCGCCTCGCGGTCGCGCCCCGAGACCGTGGTCACCACGGTGCCGGAGTCGACGAACAGATCCGAGAGCTGCACGCTCTCCTCGAGCAGGCCGCCCGGGTTGTAGCGCAGGTCGAGGATCCAGCTCCTCGCGCCCTTGCCGGACATCTCCTTCATCGCATCGGCGACATCCGAGGCGATGCCCTTCGAGAACTGCTTGACCTTGATGTAGCCGACGCCCTTGTCGAGGAGCTTGTGCTCGACCTGCGAGACGCGAATGATGTCGCGCTCGAGATCGAACCTCATCAGATTTGCCTGGCCCTTGCGCTCGACCCAGAGCGTGAGCGGCGTGTGCGGCTTGCCGCGCATGCGATCGACCGCCTCGTTCGACGTCAGGTTCTCGGTGAGCTCGTTGTTGATCTTGACGATGTGATCGCCGGCCTTGACGCCCGCGCGGAACGCCGGGGTGTCCTTGATCGGCTTCACGACCGTCAGCTTGCGGTCGAGCATGCGGATCACGATGCCGAGGCCGCCGAACTTGCCGCTCGTCGACACGTCCATGTCGCGGGCCGCCTCGGGATCCATCAGGATCGAGTGCGGATCGAGCGTCGACAGCATGCCGTTGACCGCGGCGTACTCGACCTTCGCGAGGTCGGCGCCGCCGTTCATGTTGGTCTCGATGAAGCGGAAGATCCGCTTGAGCTTCGCCGACAGCCGCCACGGCGAGTCGACGTCGTCGGTCTCGAAGACCTCGCGCTTGTCGTTGACGGCCACGGCGACCTTGTTGCGCGCGACGTCGGGCTCGACGAGCACCTCGGGGATGTTGAACTGCACGCTGTCGAGCGCCGCGTACAGCATCTTGCGCGGATCGATGCGCGCCGGCTCGACGTAGCGCTCCTTGATGCGCACGAGCACGAGGTTGAAGATCTTCAGCGCCGACAGATCGTGGCGCATGTTGGGCGCCGCGCCCGGCGCGGCTCGGACCTCCTGCGTGTCCAGCCCGAGCGTGACCACACCTTCGGGCGACTGCCGGATCACGGTGAGGACCAGCGCGAGACTCCCGGCCATCACCACCATGGCCAGGTTCAACCTGCTTCGCATCAGCCGATTATAGGAGACAAGGCGCGACGTGCCAGGCGACATCGTCTCTGGTTCGGGCGGCTGCCGGCTGGTGTGGCCATGTAGTATGGTCGTCGGGTAACCCGATGGCCGAGCAGAAGAAAAAGGGCGGCCGCAAGAAGAAAGCGGATGTCATCGACATCGGCGACAAGCCGGCTCCGGAATCCTCCGAAGAGGAGACCGACGAGGAGGACAAGGACGAGGCCGAGGAGGGGCTCGACACCGATCTCGCCGCCGCCGTCACGATCGACGTCGGCGAGGAGCCCGGCGCGGAGGAGGTACCCGCGCCGAAGGTCCGCGCGTCGCGCGAAGGCTCGCTCGCCCGGCGCGACCCGCTCGGCACGTACATGGCCGAGACGCGCCGCTATCCGCTGCTCACGCCCGAGGAGGAGAAGGAGCTCGCGGTCCGGCTCGTCGAGCACGGCGACAGCGCCGCGGCGCGCCGCCTGATCGAGGCGAACCTCCGGCTCGTCGTCAAGATCGCGTACGAGTATCGCCGCGCGCACCGGAATCTGCTCGACCTCGTGCAGGAGGGCAACATCGGCCTCATCCAGGCGGTGTCGAAGTTCGATCCGTACCGCGGCGTCAAGCTGTCGAGCTACGCGGCGTTCTGGATTCGCGCGTACATCCTCAAGTTCATCCTCAACAACTGGCGGCTCGTCAAGATCGGCACCACGCAGGCGCAGCGCAAGCTGTTCTTCAACCTGCGCAAGGAGCGCGAGAAGCTCGAGCAGCTCGGCTTCACGCCGACGACCGCGCTGCTCGCGGAGAAGCTCGACGTCGCGGAGAAGGAAGTGATCGAGATGGAGCGCCGGCTCGCCGCCCCCGAGGCGTCGCTCGACGCGCCGATGGGTGGAGGTGACGACGACGGCACGCGGACGCGGCTCGATTATCTGCCGAGCGAGGACACGCGGCCCGATCGCGCGGTCGCCGAGAGCGAGTTCTCGGAGCTGCTGCGCGGCAAGCTCGAGGCGTTCGCGCAGACGCTCGCCGGGCGCGAGCAGACGATCTTCCGCGAGCGCTGGCTCACCGACGAGCCGCTCACGCTGCAGGAGATCGGCGATCGCTACAACGTGTCGCGCGAGCGCGCGCGCCAGCTCGAGAAGCGGATGCTCGATCGGCTCAAGAAGTACCTCGAGAGCGAGATGGGGACGGCGGTGGACATCGAGGCGCTGACGCGGGACTGACGTGACCGACTTCGGCACCCTGTATGTCGTCGGCACGCCGATCGGCAACCTCGAGGATCTGTCGCTGCGCGCGGCGCGCGTGCTGCGCGAGGTCGATCTGATCGCCGCCGAGGACACGCGGACCGCAAAGACGCTGCTCGCGCACGTCGACGCGCTCGGCCCGGTGAACCCGGTGCGCCGGGTGATCTCGTACTTCGAGGGCAACGAGGCCGAGCGCGAGGATGACCTCCACGACGCGCTCGCGCAGGGTCGCGACATCGCGATCATCTCGGAGGCCGGGATGCCCGGCATCTCGGATCCCGGCGCGCGCGCGGTCGCGTCCGCGATCGAGGTCGGCGCGCGCATCGAGGTGATCCCGGGCCCGAACGCCGCGCTCGCCGCGCTCGTCGCGTCGGGGCTGCCGACCGATCGGTTCACGTTCCTCGGCTTTCCGCCGCGCGAGGCCGGTGCGCGCCGCGAGCTGTTCGGCACGCTGCGCGGAGAGCTCGCGACGCTCATCTTCTACGAGGCTCCGGATCGGGTCGCCGCGACGCTCGCCGACCTCGGCGACGCGCTCGGCGCCGATCGCCGCGCCAGCATCGGCCGCGAGCTCACGAAGCTCCACGAGGAGCACGTCCGCGGCACGCTCGCCGAGCTCGCGACTCGCTACGCGAGCCAGCCGCCGCGCGGCGAGGTCACGCTCGTGGTCGCCGGCGGCCATGCCGCGGCCCCCGACGTCGACATCGAGGCCGAGCTGCGCCGCCTGCTCGCGAGCGGTCTCGGGCCCCGGGATGCCGCGGCGCGACTCGTGGTCGTCACCGGCAAGCCGCGCCGCCAGCTGTACCAGCTCGCGCTGTCGCTGCAGCGGGACAAGAGCGCGCCATGACCGCTCCGCCGATCGTCTTCGATGCCGACGCCTCGCCGCACCTCGCGGTGCACCGCCGCACGCTGCCCTGCGGCCTCGACGTCATCCTCCACCCCGACAGCTCGGTGCCGCAGGTCTGCGCCAGCGTGTGGTACCGCGTCGGCAGCTCCGACGAGACGCCGGACCGCACCGGCTTCGCGCATCTGTTCGAGCACGTGTTCAAGAACTCGCAGCACATGCCCGCGCACCACTACGACGTGCTGCGCCGCGCCGGTGCATCCGAGGCGAACGCGTCGACGAGTGCCGATCGCACCGCGTATTACGAGGTCGTGCCGGCGAACGAGCTGCCGCTCGCGCTGTGGCTCGAGAGCGATCGCATGGGCTACTTCCTGGGCGGCATGGAGGTCGCGCGGCTGGTCCAGCAGCAGGCGGTCGTCCGCGCCGAGCGCCGCCAGCGCTACGAGGACGTGCCCTACGGGCCGGAGCGCTTCGCGCTCGCCGCGGCGCTCTATCCCGAGGGTCACCCGGCGCGCCACCTCACCATCGGCCTGCACGAGCACATCCAGAGCGCGACGCTCGACGACGTCGTCGCGTTCTACCGGACCTGGTACGTGCCGGCGAACGCGACCCTGGTGATCGCCGGCGACCTCGATCTCGACGAGACCAACGCGCTCGTCGACAAGTTCTTCGGCAGCTTCCCGGCCTCGACGCGGCCGGTCCGGCCGATGCCCCACGCGCCGGCCGTCGCGGGCCCGCTGTGCGGCCGGGTCGACGATCGGTTCGCCGCGCTCACCCGTATCCACCGCGCCTGGCACGGCCCGCTCGCGTTCGCCGAGGACGAGCCCGAGCTCGACATCCTGACCAGCGCGTGGTGCGCGGTGGGGACGGGGGCCCTGTGGCGCCGCCTCGTCTACGAGACCCAGCTCGCCCAGCGCGTGTCGGCGTGGACGATCAACGGCCGCATCGGCGGCGAGCTGCACGTCGCGGTCGACCTGCGCACCGGCGCCGACCCGGCGGCCGTCCGCGCGCTGCTCGACGAGGAGTGCGCGCGTGGCATCGACCCCGACTCCGTCGCGCGCCAGACCACCCGCCGCGAGGCGTCGTCGATCTGGTCGCTGTCGTCGCTGTCGCGGCGCGCGAACCTGATCGCGCGCTATGCGCTCTACACCGACGAGCCCGACGGCCTCGCCGCCGACCTCGCGCGCTACCGCGCGGTCACGCCCGCGTCGATCGAGGCCGCGATCGCGCGCTGGCTCGGACCGTCGCGGATGGTCGAGATCGAGACCGTGCCCGCGGCCCGGTGAGCGGCACGATCACAGCCGCAATGAAATGTTTCGGCGCGTGCCTGATCAGTCCCACGCACGCGAGATCAGCAGGTCGATCGCTGCGATGACGCGGCCACCCTCGCCCGTCAACGAAGTGACACGCTCTCCCATGCGCTCCAGCGCGATCGAGACCATGTGCAATGGATTGAGCACGACCGTGCTGCCTTCGATCTCGAATGAGGGATTGAAGATTGGGTCAGGGCTCTGGATCGCCGACTGAAGCACCAGCGGGATTACGACGCGCCGGCGTGCAAGATCGAAGCGGCGCGACTGCACGGTCACGATGTAGGGGATGACGTTCTTCTGCGGGCCCGTGTTTCGGTGGACGTCGAACTGAGCCATCAGAGCTCCGAATGCTCGTCCGCGAACGCGCCAAACTTCTCGTCGAAGTCATTCCAGGCGTGGATCGCCGCATCGAGTCTTCCTTCTTCTTCGGCACGCCGCTTCCTCTCGGCACCGACGAACTCCGCCAAGAGCTTCTCCACCTGCTCCGAAAGGTTGGTCGCGTATTCGCGTGCGCACCGGACAAGATCTTCGTTCAACGTCATGTTTACCGGACGCTTGGGTGCATTGACGTCGTAGACGTTGCCCATATGCGCATTGTATGCGCATACGGCGAGATCGCAAGCTCGCGGATCGAGCGGTGGGCGCCCGGACGTCACCGGCTGGTCGCTACGGGCCCGGCGTCGGCGGGTGGACGATCTTGAGCTCCTTCTCGATCGCCGGCGTCATGTGGACCTCGTTCTTGTCGTCGACCCAGACGACCTCGAAGTCCTTCAGCTTGTACTTCTTGATGATGTTCAGGCCGTCCTTCCAGCCGAGGATGAACATGACCTTGCTCCACGCGTCGGCGGTGAACGCGTCCTTCGCACGGACGGTCACCGACCGCGACGCGCGCGCGGGCTGACCGTCGCGCGGGTCGAGGATGTGGTGGTAGCGCACGCCCTCCTTGACGAAGCCGCGCTCGTAGTCGCCGCT
>DAIRFU010000483.1:0-5590 GCA_036794935.1 Kofleriaceae bacterium
GCGAAGGTGGGGGCGAAGGTCGACAAGGGCGTGTGTCACGTCACCGTGCCGAAGCTCGCGTTCCAGGTCGACGCATGGATCGAGGGCAAGGAGCTCCGCATCGGCAAGCAGGGCGCGGCGCCCGCGGGCGTGGCGGTGGCATCGACGGCGGCGGCGAGCGAGCTGGCGACCGGCGCGTGGGCGTTCGCCCTCTACGGCCGCGGCACGCTGCTCGGCAAGAGCCCGTTTCCACTGCCCGTCGACGCGATGCCCCAGGACGCAATGCTCGGCATCCGCATGGCCATGCTCCTCAACGAGATCGGGCTCGGCGTGCGCGCCGACGGCGACACGCTGCGGTTCGTCCTGAGCGTGCGCACTGCCTGGTCGAACCCCGACGAGGTCGTCGCCAAGCTCCTCGCGATTCCCGCGGATCAGATCCTCGAGGGCAAGGCGACGGCGAGCGCGAACCAGATCGCGAGTGCATCGCCGAGCTCGCCGTTCGCGGCGGACTTCAAGGCCGGCCTCAGCGGCATGTTGATTCCTGCGGCCACGATCGGTGTTCTCGCGGCGGTCGCGATCCCCGCGTTCCAGGACTACCTGGAGAAGTCCAAGCGCGTGGCAGAGCCGGCCGAGGTCGTCGAGCCCGCGCCGACCGACTGAACACGCGAGCGCGCGCCGCCGTTTCCTCGCGGCTGCTGACAGCCACTATCCGGCTGGCGCGCGAAGAAGTCGCAGTGACTGTCCCGTGGCGTCGCGGACTCGGGTTGTCGTGACGGCACCACACATCGTGCTCAGATTTTCGACACCGACGTCGCGCGGCGCTGACGGGATTCCCTCCGGTTCGCGATCGAGGTCGCATGGCACCCGCGATGCAGTGCTCGCGACCCATGCGTCGTCCTCTCCAGCACACCGCGCCCACGGATGGACGAGGCTTGCCGCTGCCTTCGCCCGAGCGAAGGCGACAGGGCGCACGGTTTGGCGACTACGAGCTGGTTGCCCCGCTGGCACGCGGCGGCATGGGCGGTGTCTATCTGGCGAGCCATGCCACGACGGGCGAGCGCGTCGCACTCAAGGTGCTGGATCCGTTGTTTGCCAACCATGCCGAGGTGGTGAGCCGGCTCTACTCCGAGCACACGATCTCGATCCGCGCGACGCACCCCGGGCTGGTCGACATCCGGGCGGCCGCGCGCACGTGCGATGGCGTCCCGTACCTGGTGATGGAGTACCTCGACGGGCGCACGCTGGCGTCGATCCTCGACGAGGCCGAGCTCGACATCGTGACGATCATCGGGCTCGGCGCGCAGATCGCGGCGGCACTCGCCGCGCTGCACGAGGTCGGCGTGATCCACTGCGACGTCAAGCCGGAGAACCTGTTCGTGCTCGATGCGCGCGCGTGGGGCACGCTGCCGCAGGTCAAGGTGATCGATTTCGGCGTGTCACGCCGGGTCGACGAGCCGCCCGCCGACGAGGCATCGATCGCGGGCACGCCGGCGTACATGGCACCCGAGCAGTGGAAGGGCCAGCCGTGCACGGCATCCGACGTCTACGCGCTCGGCTGCGTGCTCTACGAGCTGGTCACCGGTGATCCGCCGTTCGACGGCTCGCTGCCGCAGCTCATGCTCGCGCACCTCGAGCAGCGTCCGGCGCGGCCGACGTGGCTGCGCGCGGGGTTGCCGATCGGACTCGAGCGCGTGATGCTGCGCGCACTCGCGAAGGACCCGGCGTTGCGGCCGACGATGCGCGAGCTCGCCCACGAGCTCGGCGATCTCGCCGATGCGATGAGCGTCAGCGCGACGATGCCGATGGCCGTCGCGGTGTGAGGTCAGGCGGGCGTCGCCTCGATGATGCGAACGACCCCGGCGCCGGCGCGCTCGAGATCGGGCAATTCGTCGGCGAGCTCGCGCGGATCGAGTGTCACGCCGTCGAGTCCCGCGGCGGCGAGCGTCGCCTCGACATCATCGGCGTTCGCGAAGTCGACGTGGACGCGGCCGCGGACGAAGATGCCGAGCAGCATGCCGAAGCCGGCGACGAGCGGGCTCCGGTTGCCCTCGCGCAGGATGACGTCGGACAGGTAGAGGCCGTGCGGGAACCGGGCGAGCGCGTGCGCGAAGCGGCGCCACATCGCGGCGACGGTCGCGCGATCGAAGTAGTTGATGAGGCCCTCGGTGATGATCGCGGTGCCGCGCGCCGGATCGAGGGTCGCGCAGATCGCATCGATCGAGGTCGGGCCGTCCTCGCGCAGCGCATCGATCTCGGCGGTGCGGTGGTGCGCGGTCTCGCCGCCGAGCTCGGCGAGGACGTGGCGCTTGTGGCGGATCATGTCGGCGAGGTCGGCCTCGACGTACGTGATGCGGTCGCCGTAGCGTGTGCGAAACCGCCAGCCGCGCGGCGACAGCCCGGCTGCGACCTCGACGACCTGCGTGACCTCGCCGGCCTCGATCGCCTGGGCCAGGCGGCGATCGATCAGGCGGTGACGGGCGAGCAGCATGCCCTCGAGGGTCGGCAAGCCGATGGCGCGCGCGGCGGCGTTCGGCGCGCGCAGCACCTGATACATCACCTGGCCGCGCCGGGTCGCGAACGCCTCGTGCGAGTGGCCATGCGCGAACCACACGTACCCGGTGTAGTGCGCGGTTGGCGAGATCGTCTCGGGATGCGGTCGCGACATCGAGTCGCACTATACGTGCGATTTCTGATGCTTATCGGATGTAATGGCAGCCGGCCCCGAGGTCGAGGTACACTGAACATCAGACCAGTGCTGTAAACGATTCGTATGCGCATCGCCTGCATCCACATCCCTCAGTTCGCACTTCAGAGCGCTACCCGGATCGATCCGGCCCTGCGCGGAGCCGCGGTCGCGGTGGTGTCCGGGGTCGCGCCGGGTCGCGAGGCGGCCGGCGTGCTGCACGCGCCGATCGTGCTCGCGTGCTCGCGGCTGGCCTGGATCCACGGGGTCCGGATCGGCATGACGGCGACCGCGGCGCGCGGCCGCTCGCCCGCGATCCGGATCGTCACGGCAGATGCGGCGAGCGAACGCGAGACCGTGCGCGCGATCGGAGACGCGCTCCTCGATCTCGCGCCGGCGGTCGATCTCGGCGGCCGGGTCGGGGCGGGCGGCTCGCACCTCGCGATGTACGCCGAGGTCCCGGCCAAGACGCGCGGCGCGGCGTTCGGCGAGCGGCTGCTCGAGCTCGTCGATGCGCTCGGCCTCACCGCGCGCATCGGGATCGCCGATGATCGGTTCACGGCATGGGTGGCCGCGGCCCACGGTGGCCCGAGCACCGACGCGCCGGGCGCCACGCCGGGTGCCGGTATCTACGAGCGTTGCGTGATCGCGGTGCCGCGCGGCGGCTCGGCCGCGTTCCTCGCGCCGCGCCCGCTGTCCTTGCTCGCGATCTCGCCCGAGGTCCAGCACATGCTCGAGGCGCTCGGCGTGCGCACGCTCGGCGAGTTCGCCGCGCTGCCGGCCCCGTCGGTGGCGCGCCCGCTCGAGGCCGACTACCAGGCGCTCGCGCGCGGCGAGAGCGACGCGCGGCTGCGGCACTACATGCCCGACGCGCCGATCCGCGAGGAGGTCATGGTCAGCGCGGCCAGCGTGCTCGAGCTGCAAGATCTGCTGCCCGCCGGCGAGCAGGCGGTCGGCGTCTCGTTCGCGGCCGCGGTCGCGCTGCTCGCCCGCCGGATCGCGCTGCGGCTCGCCGGACGCGGCCGGGGCGCGGCGCGCCTCGAGATCGCCGCGATCGCCGACGACGGCGTGCGCGATGTGCCGCTCACGCTCGCGCACGGTGCCGCGGATGCCGACGAGCTCGCGCAGGTGATCGCGCCGGCACTCGACGAGATCGCCGCGGTGTACGCGGAGGCGCACGATCGGTGGCGGCTGCGGGTCGTGGTCGCGGGCGAGCGGATCCTCGGCGGCGAGATCACCGAGATCTTCGCGGAGGGCTCGGCGCCGCACGCGCTGCGGAGCGATGTGCCCGCCGTGCCGCCGATCGATCCGGTCGCCGTCGTGCTGTCGTCGTCGGGCTCCTTGTTCGCGCTGTCGCCGCCGAGCCTGCGCGCCGAGCGACGCGATGCCCACCGTCGGATGAAACGAGGCAAGCAGCGGCGCGTGCGGCCGAGCCCGCACGTGCAGCCGCCGCTGTTCGATCGCGCATCGTCGAAGGGGTGAGAGTCCGAACGGCCTCCGCGGGAGCGCTGGCGCCGCCCCCCTCGGCAGTGGTACGTCGTCGCCATGTCGACGAACCTCGAAGCGCAGCTTCGCGAACAGCTCACCGCCGCGATCAAGGCCCGGGATCTCAAGACGGCCAACCTGATCCGCATGATCAACACGAAGGTCATGGAGCGTCGCACCGCGAAGGGGTTCACCGGCACGGTCGACGACGCCCTGATCCTCGACGTCATCGGCGCGTACAAGAAGCAGATGGAGAAGGCGAAGCACGAGTTCGCCGCGGCCGGCGATCGTGCCAAGGATCAGATCGCGGAGATCGAGTTCGAGGTGGCGTGGTGCGCGAAGTGGTTGCCCGAGCAAGTCGGCGAGGCCGAGCTGCGCGACGCGGTCGCCAAGGTCGTCGCCGAGCTGCCGCAGAAGGATCCGAAGATGGCCGGCCGCGTGATCGGCGCGATCAAGAAGCAGTACGGCGATCGCGCGGACGCGCAGCTCGCCAAGAAGATCGCGGAGGAGCTGCTCGCGAAGTAGCAGGGGCGCGGCCCGAGGCCGGCGCTACTCCCAGCCTTCGTCGGTCGGGTTGTGACCCGGCGCGGTCGCGTCCGCGGCCTGCTCGCTGACCTCGGGCTTGGCCGGGATCGACACCGGCGGCGCGAGCGCCGGATCGCGTGCCTCGTCCATCAGGCGCGCACCCTCCATGAGCAGGTGCGTCGTCGACACGCTGACGCGATCGACGCCCTCGACGACGCACGCGATGAACTCGAACTCGCCGGCGCCCCAGGTCAGCAGGTAGTACACGCACTCGGCATCGACCGGCTCCTCGGTATCGTCGAGGTGCGCGTGGACGACCTTGCCATCGCGCACGAGGACCTGCGCCGACGGGCTGCCCTCCGGCGCGCGGAGCTGGAGCAGCCCGGTCTTGCGCTCAGCACGAGCAGCGAGCTGAGGCCGACCTGCGAGAGATCGCCACGCAACCCGGTGCCGGCGAGCTGGTCGTGCGTGTCCTGCACGGTCTGCGCGGCCCGGCGCAGCGTCTTGGCGACGCGCAGATCGAGCTCCTCGAACCGGAACGGCTTGGTCACGTAGTCGTCGGCGCCGAGCCGAAACCCGCGGATCCGGTCGTCCTCGGATGACAGCGCGGTCAGAAAAATCACGGGCAGCAGCGCGAGATCGCCGTGGGCGCGCAGCTGACGCACCAGCGACCAGCCGTCCAGCTTCGGCATCATCACGTCCGTGATCAGCAGATCCGGGGTGCGGGCGAGCGCGCGGGCGAGCGCATCCTCGCCGTCCACGGCCGTCTCGACGCTGTAGCCGCGCTTTTCGAGCACCGTGGCGACCATGCGCAGGATCCACGCATCGTCATCTGCCACCAGAACGTGTGGTGCCATCGCAGCGCCAAGGTAGCGTGCTCGGCACGGGGCCGGCAAGGTGCGCGGATCATCCGCTGCG
>DAIRFU010000484.1:0-5580 GCA_036794935.1 Kofleriaceae bacterium
TGATCAGCGACAATTAGATTTGCCGGTCGACGACAATTAGATTTGCCGGTTCGTCGACGAGCGGACAGCCATGGTGATGGCCGAAAACTTGACCCCTCCGTGTGCCGGGGGCGGTGCAGGTCGATGGTCACCGACGCGCAGGTCCGCATTCTGAGGAGCAAACGAATGCAAGGAGAGACGATCGAGACGGCTGCCGCAGCGGCCGGCATGAGCGAGCGATCAGCACGGACCTGGCAAGACGGACCGATGCCATCGGCGGCGACCACACCTCGGACTTGGAGGACCCGGGTGGATCCGTTCGCCGCGGTGTGGGCCACCGAAATCGAGCCGCACCTGCGCGGCGACGAGGACGGGGAGTTACTCGCGACGACGCTGATGGACGAGCTCTGCCGGAAGCGGCCGGGCGAGTTCGAGCCAGGACAGGTCCGCACGCTGCAGCGGCAGATTCGGCGCTGGCGCGCCGAGCATGGGCCGCGGCAGGAGGTGTTTTTTCCGCAAGACCATGTGCCGGGCCACCTCGGTGCGTTCGACTTCACTCATTGCGGCGAGCTGGGAGTGACGATCGCGGGCGTGCACTTCGTCCACCTGATGTTCCAGTTCGTGCTGGCGTGGAGCGGCTGGCGCTACATCTCGCTCGCGATGGGCGAGACGTACGAGGCGTTGCTCGCCGGGCTCCAGGGTGCGCTGTGGACGCTGGGCGGGGTGCCGAAGAAGATCCGGCAGGACAATCTCTCGGCGGCGACCCACGAGCTCGCGGAGACGAGCGGCCGAGCGCTGACCAAGCGGTTCGCCCACGTCGTCGACCACTACGACTTCGAGTCCTCGCGAATCGAGCCCGGCGAGGCGCATCAAAATGGCGTGGTCGAGAAAGCAAACGATCTGCTCAAGGTGGCCCTCGGGCAGGCGCTGAAGTTGCGAGGCAGCCGCGACTTCCCGACGGTCGAGGTCTACCTCGCGTGGGCACGCGCGGTCGTCCAGGAGCGCTTCCACAAAGCGCGCGCCGATGAGCTGGCGCACGAGCGGACCGTACTCAAGGCGCTGCCGAGCCACCGGCTTCCCGAGTACACCGAGGTCGACGTGACGGTGCGGAAGTGGAGCACCGTGCACGTCGCGAAGCGGGCGTACTCGGTTCCCTCACGCCTGATCGGCCACAAGCTCAAGGCGCGTGTTCACCCGGATGTCGTCGAGATCTGGATCGGCAAGTCGCTGCTCGAGACCATGCCGCGACTTCGCGGCGGCGAAAATCACCGCATCGACTACCGCCACGTGATCTGGTCGCTCGTGCGCAAGCCCGGCGCGTTCGCGGCATACCGATACCGCGAGGACCTGTTCCCGTCGCTGACGTTCCGGCGCAGCTACGACGCCCTCTGCGCCGGGCGCGGCGATCGCGCCGACGTCGAGTACGTCCGCATCCTGCACCTCGCGGCGAGCACGTCCGAGGCCGATGTCACGCGCGCGCTGGACACCCTACTCGACAAGGGCGAGCCGTTCGACTTCATCGCCGTGAAGGCGCTCGCGCAGCCGACGACCTGGGCGATTCCCCATGTCGAGATCGGCGTCCCCGATCTCGGCGTCTACGATGACCTGATCACAATGGCCGGTGCAGCATGACGATCTACACACCCGAGGTGGGCGATCGGATCACGAAGCTCCTCGCCGAGTTCAAGCTGTCGAGCGCCGCCGAGCAGACGACCAAACGGTTCCTCGACGTCGGCTGCGACCAGGCCCTCGTCGTCTTGGCCGAGGTGCTCGAGGTCGAATGGCAGGCCCGCCGCGAACGCCGCGTCGATCGCCTCCGTCGCGCATCGCGGCTCCCACCGGCGAAGACGTTCGACACGCTCGACCCCGCCCGTGTACCGCGCAACGTCCTGATTCAGGCGCGTGACCTCGCCCGCGGCGGCTTCGTCGAGCGCGGCGACAACGTTCTGCTGTTCGGCCGCCCCGGCGTAGGCAAGAGCCACGTCGCCTGCGCGCTCGGCCACGCCCTCATCGGTGCCGGCATCAGCGTGCTCTTCACGCCAACGTACCAGCTTGTCCAACAGCTGCTCGCCGCTCGCCGCGATCTCTGCCTGCCTCGTGCACTCCGCGCGCTCGATACCTACGACGTCATGATCCTCGACGACCTAGGCTACGTTCAGCAGAGCGCTGATGAGGCCGAGGTCCTCTTCACCCTCATGGCCGAGCGCTACGAGCGACGGTCGTTGGTCATCACCAGCAACCTGGTCTTCAGCGAGTGGGACCGGATCTTCAAGAACCCGATGACCACCGCCGCGGCGATCGACCGCCTCGTCCATCACGCCACCATCCTCGAGATCGACCGCGGCAGCATCCGCGCCGAGGACGCCAAGAAACGGAAGGAGCCGAAGCCGACGACAACTACCAGCCCAACGACAACTACATCACCCCGCGACGACAACTACCCCACCGAGAACCACCCCGCGTGAACAACCCGTCGGACCGGCAAGAATAGTTGTCGCCAGCCGGCAAAAGTAATTGACGCCAATCACCTTCTGCGTGGCACTCGCGAACCTCGGCCGCAGCGACTGATCTCGCGGCCGCGCATGCCACACCGACCGGGCCGTCATCAAGGCGGTGATCCCGGTGCGGTCTACCGTACGCTCACGGGAGCGCGACAGTGCAGACAATTCCTTGCGGAGCTGAAAACAACCGAAGAGCGTCCTGAGCGGTAGCCGTTCGGCGGCCTGGCGTGTGCGTGCTGCGTCATGAAGACGCTCGCCTTCGGCCCATTGCCACGGTTCCCGATCTCGCGAACACTCCTGCGGTGGCGCTGCTGTTGGATTACACGTTTGTCCCGATCGACAACGGGGATGCATTTCTGGACGCTCTGAATGACCTGTTCGGCGCGCTCCAATCGAACGGTCAACTATGGGGGCCGCACGTCACTGGAAGAGTTGGCGGCGCATTCCGGGTGACGTGCAGCGTGCCGCGACGCGACGCCCTCGCGGAGCAATACGGGTCGCAATGGGTTCGCGAATCGTTCGAGAAGGTAAAGGCTCAGTGTTCCAACGCGCCGACTTGGCAGGTCGTTGATGAACGACCAGGGTCCACGCGGAAGTGGAGCGACGAGCGCGAACTCTTCCTGTACACGCACCTATTCGATGAGACGTCGCCCGTCTGTGCAGGCAGCGATGGCGACCCACTGCCGCTGTACTTGCTTCCCATCGAAGACGAATCGCGAAGGGCCCTGACTCGCTGGATGGCGCAGTACAAGCGCTACGATCATCTCCAACTCGACTGCGGGCCGCTCGAGGTTGAGGGATACCGTCAGCTCGCCGATCCTGCATCGGAGCTGGCCAACGAAGGTCGCGAGCTCGCGCGTGATGTCGAGAGAGCGACGAGGCTGCCGACGTACTACTACCTCATGCGTTACTGGGGCTGGACTGCTCGCGACGAAGCGGAGCGGCTGTGTCCTGGCTGCGGGCAGCCGTGGAAGAACCCGGGGGACCGAACTTCCTCTGGACTTGCTTGGTTCGATTTTCGCTGTGAGCCTTGCCGACTCGTCTCACACATCGCCAGCAGCTCCGACGACGCGGACGGGCATCCCCAGATCGGTTCCTTTCATCGTCAAGGTCACCAGGGTTGAGTGGAAGTGGACCTCATGAGCACACTCGAGTCGCTAATCATCGCCGCGCACCGCGCCCTCCCGGAAGACATCCGAAGCGCGCCTGCCACGATCGAGGAGCTGGCTGCGTTCGAATCGAACTTCGGTCCGATTCCGCCAGCGTATCGCTGGTACCTCGAACATTGCGGCGGTGGTGTTGCAGGTTCCGAGTGGCTCGATGACATCCATCGGCTCGCCAAGTCGCACCGCAAGTTTCAGAACGAATGTGGCGAAGGCGGTTGGACGCTGCGCGACGTGTTCATCATCGGATGGGACGGCGGAGGCAATCCGTTCGGTATCAGCACCAAGACCGGGGAGGTCGTGGTCGAGGATCACGACTTCGGCGGCATCCACGTGCTCGCCCCGTCTTTTGAGACTTTTCTCGCTCGGTCGATGCGGGTGGTGCCCTCTGCATCTGACACGTCCAACGAGTCCTAACCGGCGGCTGCGCGAGCGACGTCAGCGCGCAGCGTAGTAGTCGTTAGGATCGAGCTTGCCGGCTTGTCGAAGCAATGCCTCGCCCCGCGCGAAATCGCGCCGAACGAGCCAGCCTTTCATCAGTGCATCGGCCATCAGCTGCATCGCCTCGACTCGCAGCCAGTTGTTCCAACCGAGGCGCTGGCGCGCGAGCCGCTCCAACCTGACGAACGCCGCGCTCACATTGCGACGAGTGCCTGTCCCATACAACTCGGCACGCGCGATCTCTAGAGGAGCAGTCGGAGACCCGGCAGCCTCGGCGCGCCGGTACCACAGAACTGCATCGCGATAACGGCCGAGGTTCTGGTACGTGGCTGCCAAGTTCTCCGCAGCGGTCTCGTACCCGAGACGGAATGCACGCCGATAGAGTTTCTCGGCCTGCGCGAGTGCTCGCACACTATGTCCCCTCGGCGTGAGGTTGTCCGCCATCAGGGTAATGGCTGCTGGGTCTCCAAGCTGCGCCGCACGCTCCAAGTACGTGCGTGCGCGTCGACGGTCGCGCCTTACGAGCAGTTTGCCGCTTCTGTCACGCGCCGTCCCGTCGTCATGAAGCACCGCCAGTGTCGTGAGCGCGTCCCGATCGTCCGCGAGGGCGGCTTTGCGAAGCTCGTCAACGTCCTCGCGTGTAGTTGGCCACGTGTTGTTCTTCGCCATGGTTGTGTCTCTAGATCACGGGACAGCTTTCAAATGCCGCTCGCGTGGTCGCTTCTTGCTGGGCTTCTGGGTCCGCTCGGTTGGCGGGGGCTGCATCTTCGCCATGAGGAAGCGCGTCACGCGTTCCTGGCATTCGGCCAGGTGTTCGATCGAGAGATCGATGTAGCCCGCCGTGACCGACCCACGAGGCGGTCGGTGATTCGTTAGCACATCGATAACGAATGGCGAGATACCACCGACCTCGACAAGCGCGCTCGTGTACGTGTCGCGAAGCCGATGAGGGGAGGGCAGGATGCGCTCCGTTTCGCCGGTCTCCGCGTTGACCTTCTGCTGCTTGCCTTCGATCAGATGCACGACCGCGCCCTTGTCGTGACCCCTCCGTCCAAGCGCGGCGCAGAGAGCACACTCCTTCGCCTTGAGCGAGCGCGTCGGGAACACCCAGCCGGCGTCGCCGTCGGGAAATACGTTGGCGTTGTCGCGCTTGCGTCGCGCGAGCACCTTCAAACACTCCGAGCTGAGCGGAATCTTGAACGCGCGCTCCTTGCCGCCCTTCGGGTTCGGTCGGATCAGCACGGCTTCTTCCTCATCGATGTGTTCCCAACGCACCGTCGCTGCATCCATGCGCCGCAGACCGGTGAGCAACATGAACACGTAGTAGTCACCGCGAACGCCGGGCTCCGCTCCGACGCGTTTCCCATTCTCGATGATCGGCCGCAGATCGCGCACCTCACCGTGATCGTCCGGATACTGGAGGAGCACGCCGAACGCGCGATCCATCGGCAGGCGGTCGGGATCCGCGATTTCCAGCCGGATCCCCAGCGGCTCCG
>DAIRFU010000485.1:0-4840 GCA_036794935.1 Kofleriaceae bacterium
CGAGGCCGAAGAACTCTCCGACCGCCTGCTGCACGCGCGGCATGCGCGTCATGCCGCCGACCAGGATGACGTCCTCGATCTGGTTCTTCGCGATCTCGGCCTCTTCGAGCGTACGCGCGCAGATCTCGACGGTGCGCTCGACGAGATCGCTCGTCAGCTCCTCGAGCTTGTCGCGCGTCAGCATCGTCTGCAGGTGTAGCGCCTCGTTGCGGCCGGTCGAGATGATGAACGGCAGGTTGATCTCGGTCTCCTTGACGCTCGACAGCTCGCACTTCGCCTTCTCGGCGACGTCCTTGAGCCGCTGCAGCGCCATCTTGTCCTTGCGCAGGTCGATGCCGTGCTGCTTCTCGAAGCCGAACACCAGCCAGTCGATGATGCGGCGATCGAAGTCCTCGCCGCCGAGGAACGTATCGCCCGCCGTCGAGATCACCTCGAAGACGCCGTTGCCGATCTCGAGGATCGAGATGTCGAACGTGCCGCCGCCGAGGTCGTAGACCGCGACCTTGCGCTCGATGTTGCGGCCAAAGCCGTACGCGAGCGCGGCGGCAGTCGGCTCGTTGATGATGCGGATCACGTCGAGACCGGCGATCCGGCCGGCGTCCTTCGTCGCCTGGCGCTGGCCGTCGTTGAAGTACGCCGGCACCGTGATCACGGCCTTCTGAACTTCCTCGCCGAGGTACTCCTCGGAGATCAGCTTCATCTCCTGGAGGATGTACGCGCTGACCTCGGGCACGCTGAACACCTGGTCGCGCAGCATGATGCGGACGTCGTCGTGCGGGCCCTCGACGATGCGGTACGGCATGATCTCGAGCGAGCTGCGCACCGCGGCGGAGCCCCACTTGCGGCCGATCAGCCGCTTCGCGGCGTAGACCGTGTTCTCGGCGTTCGTGATCGCCTGTCGCTTGGCGATGTGGCCGACAAGGCGCTTGCCGTTCTCGGCGATCGCGACCATCGATGGCGTTGTCTTGTAGCCACCGCGGTTCGGGATCACCGAAGGCGTTCCATCCTCGACAATCGCGACGCACGAGTTGGTCGTGCCCAGGTCGATGCCGATCACCTTCTCGCTGGCCATGGCGGCTTAGTTTCCCCCAGAAATCAGGGAGATCGCCAGTGTCGGCGGCCCCCAAACGCCAGAGTAACCCAACTCGCTCCCGTCAACCACCCGAGGCTGCCAATAGCCTGCGCACATCCGCGAGGTCATTGCGCAGCTCGACCATGAGCACGTCGTTCTCGTTCTTGAGCGCCATCGCCATCACGAGCACCTCCTCGGCGTCCCCGAGCTTGCCGGTGGCCTTGAACGCGGACGCGAGCAGGCGCGCGGACGAGGGATCGCTGGGCGCCTGGGCCTGCGCTTTTTTCGCATATTCGAGCGCGGTCTTCGGCTGCTCGGCGGCGAGCGCACACGTCGCGGCCCGGCGCAGGTAGCGGGTGTGCGGATCGATCCGGACGGCCGCCGCGAACAGCTTCATCGCGCCGTGCACATCGCCGCCGACCTCGAGCCCGCACGCGCGCTCGAACAGCTCGGCCGCGTACTCCGCCGGTGTCTGCGGCTGCTCGGTGCTGACCGGCCGGTACATGCCGCTGCGCCGATCGCGCTCCGGCGAGGTGAGCCGCGCGTATGCCCGGCTCACCGCCTCGAACACGTGTGCCAGCCGATCGGCGAAGCTGCCGAGCTGCCTGCCGTAGAAGCGGTCGGGGTGGACGTCCTTGGACAGCTTGAAGTAGGCGCGCTTGAGCACCTTGGCCTCGGCCCCCTCGGGAACGCCGAGCAGCGCCCATGGATCGCGGCCATCGACGAGGCGCGCCATCGCGAGGATCTTGACGCGCTCGTCGGGCGCGAGATCCCCCGGCTCGGCGAGGGCGCGGCGCTCCGCGGGCGAGGGATCCGGCAGGACGACGTGAAGGTCGGCCGTCGGTGCGCGGCGCACCGTGGGCGCATCGAGTGCGGCGTCGGGCGCGGGCGGGCGCAGGCCCCCGCCGTGCGCGCCGAGCCGCGTGCGCGGTGTGGTCGGCGGCTCGAGGTCCGCCGGCGGCCTGCGCGCAGGTTTCCTCAGGCTCGGATGGACCCCGTGCGGGGTGCGCGTGCGTGCCGGCGTCGGTGCCGATCCTGCCGGCGGTGTGACACGTGGGATGCCGTCCGAGGGCGCACGCGCGGGTGCGTGGCCGTGCCGCAATCCGTTCGCCGGCGCCGCGCTCTCGCCCGGCAGCAGGAGCGCACCGAGCG
Organism: Kofleriaceae bacterium; assembly: GCA_036794935.1. GTDB lineage: Bacteria > Myxococcota_A > Polyangia > Haliangiales > Haliangiaceae > JABFXX01. The sequence goes on from DAIRFU010000485.1 coordinate 2,225, forward strand.
AGCGCAGCTTCGTCACGATCGCGATCCCGCGCTCGACCGGCAAGCCGGTGCCCAGCAGCACCTCGCGGATGGTCTGCGTGCCGTCGATCCTCGACAGCACGAAGTACTCGTCGGGGCCGACCTGTGCCTTCAGCGGATCAAACCCGGGGCTCACCCGCAGCTTCATCGCGGAGGAACCGATTCCGGCGATCTCGGCCGGCACGCTGCTCACGACGACGAGCTTAGCATCGCGCGCCGGTCAGCACGTGCTCGAGAATTGCCTTGCCGACGTGGAGCCGGTTCTCGGCCTGAACCCATGCCAGTGAACGGGGGCCATCGAGCACATCTCCGGTAATTTCTTCGCCGCGATGCGCAGGTAGACAGTGCAGGACGATCGCGCCATCCGCGCCGCACCCGACCAGCGCGCCGTCCACGCAGTAACCAGCGAAAGCCAGCTGACGTCTCGCCGCCTCCTCCTCCTGCCCCATCGACGCCCACACGTCCGTCGAGATCACGTGCGCGCCGCGCGCGGCCTCCTTCGGATCCTTGGTCAGCGTCAGCGAGCCGCGACCGCGCTGCTTCTGGAGCTCGCGCGTCGCGCTGACCAGCAACGGATCGGGCGCGAAGCCCTCCGGGCACGCGAGCGCGAGATCGAGCCCGAACATGCCGGCGGCCTCGATCCACGACGCGGCCATGTTGTTGCCGTCGCCGATCCACGCGTAGCGCATGCCGGTGATCCCATCGAGCCCCGGCCCCCGCCCGAAGTGCTCGCGCACGGTGAACAGATCGGTCGCGACCTGACACGGGTGATGCTGATCGGAGAGCCCGTTGATCACCGGCACCGTCGCGTACTGCGCGAGCCGGGCGACGCGCTCCTGGCCGAACGTGCGCAGCACGATCCCCTGGCAGTATCCCGACAGCACGCGCGCGGTGTCCTCGATCGGCTCGCCGCGCGCGATCTGGCTGCCCTGCGACGACAGCACGATCGCGTGGCCGCCGAGCTCGTAGACACCGACCTCGAACGACACCCGGGTGCGGGTCGACGCCTTCTCGAACACGAGCGCGATCGCCTTGCCGGCGAGCGTCGTCTGCACGCGGTTCTTCTTGAGGTACGCGGCGCGATCCCACAGCAGCGGCCACGCCTCGATCTCGACGTCGCCGAGCGTCAGAAACCCGCGCTTCACTTCCCCGCTCCTTCGGCGAGCACCGAGCGCAGGACGCCGACCGCCTCGTCGAGCTGGTGGCGCTCGACGATGTACGGCGGCGCGAACCGGATCACGCTCGCGCCGGCGACCGAGAGGAGCAGGCCCTTCTCGCGGCAGCGCGTCGTCACCGCCGACGGCGTCCCCGAGACCGCCACGCCGCGGAGCAGGCCGCGGCCCCGCGTGTCGAGCACGTGGCCGGGAAACTCGCGGACCAGCTCGGTGAGCTTGGTGCCGAGATACGCGCCCGCCTGCGCGACGCGATCGATCAGGCCCTCGTTGTCGATGATCTCGAGCACCGCGAGCGCCGCCGCGCACGCGAGTGGGTTGCCGCCGAACGTGCTCGCGTGCGGCACCGCGCCGCCGGGCTGCTGCGACAGGCCGGCCGCCGCCTTCTCGGTCATCGCGACCGCGCCGATCGGCACGCCGCCGCCGAGCCCCTTCGCGAGGGTCATCACGTCGGGCGCGACCCCGTCGTGCTGATGCCCGAACCACTTGCCGGTGCGGCCGATGCCGGTCTGCACCTCGTCGAAGATCAGGATCGTGCCGGTGTCGTCGCAGAGCCGGCGCAGGCCGGCGAGGTAGCCGGCCGGTGGCACGATGATGCCGCCTTCGGCCTGGATCGGCTCGACGATGATGCCGCACGCGGTGCGCGGCTCGAGTGCCTTCGCGGCCGCCTCGAGATCGCCGTAGGGAATGTGCTCGACCGGCTCGACCAGCGGGCCGAAGCCCTCGCGGTACTTCGCCTGGCCGGTGATCGCGACGGTGGCGAACGTGCGGCCGTGGAAGCTGCCGATCGTCGAGACGATCTTCGTGCGCTGCGGATGCCCCGCGACGACCGCCTGGTAGCGGCGTGCGAGCTTGAGCGCGCCCTCGTTCGCCTCCGCACCCGAGTTGCAGAAGAACACGCGGTCGGCGAACGAGCGATCGACGATCGCCTTGGCGGCGAGGATCTGCTGGTCGTTGTAGTAGAGGTTCGAGATGTGGACGAGCTTGAGCAGCTGCTCGGTCACGCGCGCGGTGAACAGCGAGTGGCCATGGCCGAGGCCGCACACCGCGATGCCCGCGGTCATGTCGAGGTAGCGGTTGCCCGCGCGATCCCAGACCTCGCAGCCGCGACCGCGTTCGAACACGACCGGCTGCGGCTTGTTGTTCTTGAGGAGGACCTGATCGGCGAGCGCTAGAAGGTCGGCCTGCGTGTGCACGACCCGTGTGTACCACTACAGGATGTAGCGCGTCAGATCTTCGTCTGCGACCAGAGCGCCTAGCCGCTCGCGCACATACTGAGGCGTAATCGGGATCGTCTGCGCGCCGATATCGGGCGCGCCGACTCGGTTATGCGCCACGGGATGTCGGACGGGCTGGCCGCCAACTTCACCGACGACGTCGTCTACCTCCGCGGGGGGCTGCCGATCGTGCGCGGGCGAGAGGCAGC
>DAIRFU010000485.1:4850-5573 GCA_036794935.1 Kofleriaceae bacterium
GCGCGCCGATGTCGGGCGCGTTGTAGAGCAGGTCATCGAGCAGACGCTCGAGCACCGTGTGCAGCCGGCGCGCGCCGATGTCGTGGGTGCGCCGGTTGACGTCGGCGGCGATCTCCGCGAGCTCGCGGACGGCCTCGGAGGTCCACTCGATCTGCACGCCCTCGGTCGCGAGCAGCGCCGCGTACTGGCGGGTCAGCGCGTTCGTCGGCTCCGTCAGGATCCGCACGAACTCGTCGGCGCCGAGCGACTTGAGCTCGACGCGGATCGGGAACCTGCCCTGCATCTCCGGAATGAGGTCGCTCGGCTTCGCCATGTGGAACGCGCCCGCCGCGATGAACAGCACGTGGTCCGTGCGCACCGGGCCGTACTTGGTCGTCACCGTCGAACCCTCGACGATCGGCAAGAGGTCGCGCTGGACGCCCTCGCGCGACACGTCGGCACCGTGGCGGTCCGCCTTGGTCGCGATCTTGTCGATCTCGTCGATGAACACGATGCCGGCGTTCTCGGCGCGCCGCACCGCCTCGCGCGTCGCCGCCTCGTGATCGATCAGCTTGTCGACCTCTTGCTCGGTCAGCGCGCGCCACGCCTGCGGCACCTTCATCTTCTGCCGCTTCGTCTTGCGGCCAAACGAGCCGAACATGTCTTTGAGTCCGGACAGTGCCGACTCGTCGATGCCGGGCTGGCCGCCGAGCACCGAGATCAGCGGATTCGAGTCATCGGTGA